>DUEQ01000253.1 GCA_011192085.1 Caldilineae bacterium | reverse complement strand
TCTTTTGAAAGGATAGCATCTATGCCAATCCAACACAAACTGGATTCAATCGATTTCAAAATCCTGGACATCTTGCAAAGGGAAGGACGCATCAGCAACGCGGAACTGGCCCGACGCATCGCACTTTCACAACCAGCCACCCACGCTCGTCTCAAACGCCTGGAACAGAGTGGAATCATTCAGGCCTATACGGCCGTGCTGGATCGGGAAAAACTGGGGTTCGAGATGTTGTGCTTCGTCCACGTCACGCTGGAGAAGCACCAACCTGATTGGGTGCAGACCTTTCACGCCCGAATGAGCGATCTCCCCGAAGTAGTGGAATGCTATCATGTCACAGGCGATTTCGACTATCTGCTCAAAGTGGTGATGCGCCAGCGGCGCGATCTGGAGGACTTTTTGGTGGACAAGCTCTCGCGCATACCGGGCGTGGGGCGGGTGCACACTAGCGTGGTCCTGCGCGAGGTCAAGGAGACCAATCGGATGCCTCTTCTGTTCGATGACGAGGGCTAGCGACGCTGTCCGATGTCCAATCTCTGATGGTCCCTTGGGCGCGGACAGCTGACTTCGTCATGCGTAACCAGTTCGCTGCCCGGCGACGACCGCCCCTTTCTTACTTTTCACTTTTACGGGCGGCAAGGCCCTTCAGGAGGCCCGCCGCCCGCGTGGAAGGTCATGCGCCAAAGCGCTTGAGGCGATCCGCGTAGCCCAGAGCCCAGGGGATGATCTCGGTGGCGTGGAAGAGGCCCATCGCGCCCCCCTCGCTGGCGCGCTCCCCGAACGTGGTGACGGAATCTTGCATCACGTTCGGGCCCCAGAACAGGGTGGGGACGGGATGGGAGGAGTGGTTGCGCAGTTTGGCCGGGGTGCTGTGGTCGCCTGTGACGATGAGCACGCTGGGGTTCAGCGCCAAAATGTCGGGGATGAGGGCGTCGACCGCCTCGATCTCATGGACCTTGGCGTCGAAATTCCCATCCTCGCCGTAGCTGTCGGTCTTCTTGATGTGGATGAAGAAGAAATCGTAGTCCTTCCACACCGCTTTCAGCGCGGCGATCTCATGATGGGGCCGGTCACCCTCGAAGTCGATGACGGTCATGCCCACCAGCTTGGCCACGCCCTTGTACATGGGATAGACGGCGATGGCCGCAGGGCGGAGCTTGAAGATGTCTTGAAGCGAAGGCAGGCCCGGGTCTTTGGCGATGCCGCGCAGGTTGAGGCTGTTGGCCCGGCGCTCATCCGCCAGCGCGGCCCGGGCCTGAGCGATCCATTTGTTGACCAGGGCCGCGGTGCGCTGCCCCTCGGGCGTGCCGCTCAGGTCCTCCACAGGCAGAGGGGGCTTGCCCGTGACCAGGGGATCGGTCTCGGTGAGTTCGCCGCCCAACCCCTCGCCGCGGAAGACCACCGCAAAGCGGTGCTCCTTCACAGGCATCACGAACACCTCCACGCCATCCTCGGCCAGGCTCGTATTTTCTTGCAGCTTTTTGGTCAGGCGAACGCACTCCTCCGTGGAAATGCGCCCCGCGCGGCGATCCACGACGCGGCCATGCTCATCCACGGTGGCGAAATTGCCCCGAGCGGCCAGGTCGTTGGGCCCGAGCTCAAAGCCAATGCCCAGAGCCTCCAGCACCCCCCGCCCGATCGCATACTGCACCGGATCGTAGCTGAACAGGGCCAGGTGCGCCGGACCGGATCCAGGCGTCATCCCAGGCCGCACAGGGATGGATCGGCCACTGCTGCCTTCGCGGGCCAGACGGTCGAGATGAGGCGTGTACGCGGCCTCCAGCTCGGTCAGGCCATTGGGCTGCATGGGCAACCCGCCCAGCCCATCCATGACCAACAAGACGATCTTGTTGTCCTTTCTCTCAGCAAGTTCTTGATAGATTGTGTGATCCGAAATCACCATTTGGGGGCCTCCAACAGAAAAAGGGGATGGACGACAGGCTGGCGACCATCCCCTCGATGAGCGACAGAGCGGTGGATCAAACGATCGCCATTTCGGTATTGGGATCGAACAGATGCATATTGCCCATATTGACCACCAGGTCGATGGGCTGGCCCGGCACGGCCCGGGTGCGAGGATCGACGCGGGCGATGAACTGCTTGCCGCCGGTGAGCGCATAGACGAAGATCTCGTTGCCCATGAGCTCGTAGAAGTCAACATCGACCTTCAAGGGCGCGGCGGCAATGTCGGGCGGGGTGTATTCCGCAGCGTGGATGTCTTCGGGCCGGATGCCGAAAATGAGCTGCCGCCCCTTGTATTTCCGCACCTTGTCTGCGATGTTGGCGGGCACTTCCAGACGGAAGGAGCCGCCATCCACGAAAAGCTTCTTCGTGTCCTGCACTTCCACCAGAGTGACGTCGAAGAAATTCATGCTGGGGCTGCCGATGAAGCCCGCCACGAAGACGTTGGCCGGATGGTTATAGAGCACCTGGGGCTTGTCCACCTGCTGGAGGATGCCATCGCGCAGCACCGCGATGCGATCGGCCATGGTCATCGCCTCCACCTGGTCATGAGTCACATAGATAAAGGTGGCGCCCAGGCGCTTATGCAGTCGGGTGAGGTTGGCGCGGGTCTCGACGCGCAGCTTCGCGTCCAGGTTGGAAAGAGGCTCATCTAGCAGGAAGACCTTGGGGTTGCGGACGATGGCCCGCCCCAGGGCGACGCGCTGGCGCTGGCCTCCCGACAGGGCCTTGGGCTTGCGGTCCAGCAAATTACTGATGCCCAACAGCTCCGCGGCCTCCTTCACCTTCTTATCGATCTCGTTCTTGGGCACTTTGCGCAACTTCAACCCGAACGCCATGTTGTCATACGCGGTCATGTGCGGGTAAAGCGCGTAGGATTGGAACACCATGGCGATGTCCCGATCTTTGGGTGGCACATCATTCACGATCTTATCGTCGATTTTGATGATGCCCTCGGTGATCTCCTCCAGCCCCGCCAGCAAACGCAACGATGTGGACTTGCCACACCCGGACGGGCCGACGTACACCATGAATTCCTTGTCGTTGATATGCAACGTCAGGTCGTTGACAGCGACCACGTCGCCCCAACGCTTGGTGACATGTTCGTAATCCACACTGGCCATGAACAATCTCCTTGATGAGATGGAAGACGTCGTTTATCAGCAGAACTGTTCGGTCGTCAGGTCAGGGCCGGACGCCAGAGGACGGGGCTGCTCACCCCGGCTCCCCTGTGGCCTTCGCGTCCTTGGCTGGTCTGCCTGCGGGCATTACCGCCAACACCGCCTGATAAACGCGTCCAAAGTTCGAAAAAGCAAATGATAGGGGATGGAAACGCATGCCTTGCAGGATCTGTCGATAGGCAACCTCCTTTGAAGAGAGCGCTGGACACGATGTCACTGTGCTGACATTATAGCGAACGCGTCCGACATCGGTCAAATCGCCTCGCTTCCTCATGTTGACGATAGAGGACCGATGATGGACGATCTCGGACGCCAATTCCCTCGTCTATCCTCTATCGTCTACGGTCTATCATCATGCCGTCCCCATGTGATTCCCGCGCGTGTCACCGAGATAGCGGGCGCTATGAGGAAAATCACGGCGCGACTCGCCACCTTCTGCTATACTGAAGGCAAACGCCGCGACTACGCATCGTCATCGCCCCGTGCACGAACTCCCCGTTGTCGAAAACCTCCTCAACATCACCCTGGATCACGCCCGACGGGCCCAGGCCCGCCGCGTCCTCGCGCTCAACCTGGTCATCGGCCAGATGTCCAGCATCGTGGATGATTCCGTCCAATTCTATTGGGACCTACTGAGCCAGGGCACCCTGGCCGAAGGCGCAACGCTGCGCTTCCAGCGGATTCCCGCCATCTATCGCTGCTGGGACTGCGGTCGTCAATACCCGTTGGACGGTCAACACTTGGCCTGCCCACAATGCGGCAGCGTGCGGGTGCAACTCATCCAGGGAGATGAATTCCGGTTGGAGAGCATCGACATCGAAACATAACGGACCGCGCGGCAAACCGCACTTCATCACGCCATCCCACCAGGAGCCTGGCAATGTCCACGACACAGACCGTCCCTGTCGTTGAAAACATCCTCAAGGCCAACGACCAACTGGCCCAAACCAACCGCGCCCTATTGGACGCGCATCGCACCTTCGCCGTCAACTTCATGGCCTCTCCTGGCGCGGGCAAAACCACCCTCATCGTCCGCACTATCCATACCCTGAAAGATCGCTACCGCCTGGCGGGCATCGATGGCGACATCGCCACCACCCTCGACGCGGACCGCATCGCGGCCACAGGCATCCCCGCGGTGCAGATCAACACCGGGGGCGCCTGCCACCTGGATGCGGTCATGGTGCACAACGCCCTGGCCCAGGTGGACCTGGCCAACACCGACGCGATCATCATCGAAAACGTGGGCAACCTCATCTGCCCGGCCAGCTTTCCCCTGGGAGCGCACCTCAACGTCCTCATCGCCTCGGTGCCCGAAGGCGCGGATAAACCCTACAAATACCCCCCCATGTACCGGGGCGTGCAGGCCGTTGTCCTGAACAAAATCGATCTCCTGCCCTACTTCGATTTCGATCTCGCCTACTTCCGTCGCGGGGTCGAAGCCCTGAACCCCGGCCTGGCCTTCTTCCCCCTTTCCGCCAAAACAGGGGAAGGATTCGACGCCTGGGTCCAGTGGCTGGCCGGGCAGATCAGCGACTATGCCTCCCAGAAGTAACTCATGCCCCCGGTAAACGCCATGTCAACGAGAGAGTCCCCCTCGTCCCTGGACCGCATCGCCGAGAGGATTCACATCGACGGCATCGTGCAGGGCGTGGGATTTCGGCCATTCGTCTATCGTCTAGCCCATGAACTGGGCCTGACAGGCTGGGTGCGCAACAACAGCCTGGGGGTCGACATCCACGTCCAGGGGCCCCCAGCCGCGCTGGACGCGTTCGTCCGCGGGCTGCGGGCGCAGGCCCCGCCCCTGGCCCAAATCGATGCGATCCACCGACGCCCCCTGCCTCCGGACTCCGATCTGAACGATGACTTCGTCATCATCCCCAGCGAGGACGAGGGCGGATTCACCCTGATCTCCCCCGACACGGCCACCTGCCCCGACTGCCTGAGAGAACTCTTCGATCCCAGCGACCGTCGCTATCGCTACCCCTTCATCAACTGCACCAACTGCGGCCCTCGCTTCAGCATCATCCGCGGCCTGCCTTACGACCGCCCCAACACCACCATGGCCGCGTTCCGCATGTGCGAAGCCTGCCAGGCCGAATACGACAACCCCCTCGACCGACGCTTCCACGCCCAACCCAACGCCTGCCCCCAATGCGGCCCCCGCGTCTGGCTGGAACGCGCGGACGGAAGCCAGATCATCGCCGATGCACAAGAGGCCCTGGCCGAAGCGGTTCGTTGGCTGCTGGCGGGCCGCATCCTGGCCATCAAAGGCTTGGGCGGCTTTCTTCTGGCCTGCGACGCCACCAATCCCGACGCGGTGGCCGCGCTGCGGGCCCGCAAACCCCGGCCCCACAAACCCCTGGCCGTCATGATGCGGGATCTGGCCATGGTGCGGGCCCATTGTCAACTTTCGGACGCGGAAGAAGCCCTACTCACCTCCCCCGCCGCCCCCATCCTGCTGCTCACCCCACGGCCCGACGCCAACCTGGCCCCCAACCTCGCGGCGGGCCAGCGCAGCCTAGGCGTCATGCTCCCCTACACTCCCCTGCATCACCTCCTCCTCCACGACGCGGCCCGTCCCCTGGTCATGACCAGCGGCAACCGCCAGAATGAACCCATCGCCCGCACCAACCAGGAAGCCCGCGACATGCTCACCCCCATCGTCGATGGCTTCCTCTGGCACAATCGCCCCATCCACAATCGGGTGGACGACAGCGTGTGGATGATCACCCGCGAAGGCCCCACCCCCATCCGCCGCGCCCGCGG
>DUEQ01000252.1 GCA_011192085.1 Caldilineae bacterium | reverse complement strand
GTGCTCATCCTCAAGGCCACTCTGGAGTATCCCCAGAAGTATGGACGCCCCTTCGAGGGTATGCCTGAAGATGTTCTGATCCAGGAAGAAGACACATTACACGACAATGGGGCCCAGAAGGACATGGGCCTGAAGCCTGAGCCGTCTTCTACCTCGCTCCCGTCTGACTTCAATCCCCTGCTGGCCGCGGTGAAGAAGTGGGGCAGATGGGTATTGGAGGAGGCCCGAAAGGAACTGGCCGCGTTCTACCGTTCGTCTGACCCCGACGAGACCATTGTGGGCTACATCTGGGCCCGCACCCTCCCCTGCCAGAACCCGGCCTGCGGCGCGGAGATCCCCCTCATACGCCAATTCTGGCTGGCCAGGAAAAAGGACCGGGAGATCGCCCTGCACCCGGTGGTGCGTGAGGGCAGGGTGGACTTTGAGGTCGTCGCCCGCGGCAAAAAGGCCATAGGGGCGCAGCATGCTGCGGCCGAAACGCAATACGCTCCTTGGCCCTCGGGCTTTGACCCCAAACATGGCACGGTTGCCCGGGCCGTGGTCACCTGCCCCGTGTGTGGGGGCACTATTTCGGCCAATGACACCCGCCGCCTCTTTCAGGAGGGCAAGGCCGGCCAGCGTATGGTGGCCGAGGTCTTCACCCTAGCGGGACAGACGGGCAAGTTCTACCGCCTGCCCACCCAGGCCGATTTAGAGGCATATATGGCGGCCGAACGGGCCCTAGCTGAAAAACGGCAGCGCCTCGCGCAGGCGTGGGGCATGGACCCCGTGCCGGATGAGCCCTTACGTCGGGTGCCTGTTGTGTTTGGGGTAATCAATGTATGGATTTACGGCATGACCACCTGGGGCGACCTCTTCAATCCTCGCCAGCAACTGGCCCTCATCACCTTTGCCAAAAAGGTGCGCCAGGCCCACGCGGCTATGCTCGCCCAGGGCTACCCGGAGGACTTTGCCAGGGCGGTGGTGACGTATTTGTCTTTGGTTTTTAGTCGACATTCTAGTTACAATGCCACTCTGTGTTGGTGGGAACCACTTGGGGAGCGTAGT
>DUEQ01000251.1 GCA_011192085.1 Caldilineae bacterium | reverse complement strand
GCTCCTGCTTCCACTCCTGGTTTCCCATTCCTCCCACACCACCCCCGCGTCCACCCGCGCCCAGCGCGAAGCCGCGGTGAACAAAGCCATCGACTGGCTGCACAACCAGCTCCTCATGGGCGAAATCGATGGCATGTCCACCTGCGATGCAGCCCGCGTCATCGCCCTGGCCGGAGGAAACCCAGACGCCGCCCGTTGGACCCTTAACGGCAACAGCCTGCTGACTCGCTGTGAAAACGCCTTCCAAAACCTGGTGCGAAAAGACGCGGGCGAGGGCGCCAAGGCCCTACGCGCCGCCCTGGCCGCGGGCCGGGACCCGCGCTATTTCGCCGGAACCGACCTCATCGCCTTCATCGAAAGCGAATACGACCCGACCGTCGGTTTCTACCACGGCTACAACCTATTTCGCAACAATCTCGCCATTATCGCCCTATCCGAAGCGGGACGCCCCATCCCGCCCCAAGCCGTCGCCGCCCTGGCCGCAGAACAAAACCAGGACGGCTGCTGGGGCTGGCCCATCGGCGGTGACGTCACCGACACCGACACATCGGGCCTCACCCTCCACGCTCTAGCGGCCGCAGGCCGCGCCGATCACCCCGCGATCAGCCAATGCGTGGCTCGGCTGCGGGCCATGCAGAACGACGATGGCGGTTGGGAGCTCAGCGGCATCTATGGAGACAAAGTCAGCAATGTCAACTCCACCGCATTGGTAGTCCAGGGGCTGGTTGCCGTGGGCTGGGACCCCGAAGGCCTGGCTTTCACCCGCGACCAAACTGCGATCCAGGCCCTGCTCAGCTTCCAGGCCGACGACGGCGCGTTCTGGTGGCGACACGACCAGCCCGGCGCCCTCCTCTTGGGCACGATCCAGGCCATCCAACCCTTGCTCATGACCTATCCCAACGAAATCCCCAAACCCATACGCCTCCACCACCCCCTGGTAATCCGGTGATGGGTTGCAGGGAGCAAGTGGCAGGCAACGATTAACTTGTCACCTGAGCAACTATACACGCGCCCCACGCAGAAACCACGAAGACACCAAGGCACAAAGAACGGGTAAAAAATTTCTTCGTGTCTTCGTGCCCTTGTGCCTTCGCGTCACATGAGACCTGCATTCTGCCGTTGCCATTCCCCCGAACCGATGATAACATACCTACCATGGACCAGATACACCTCTCGCCAGGCCCGCTGCGAGGCGAAACCCTCGTCCCCGCGGACAAATCCATCACCCATCGCGCGCTCCTCTTAGGAGCCATCGCCGACGGCGTCAGCAGGGTGCGCAACCCCCTGCGCAGCGGCGACACCCTCACCACCCTGGACATCATTCGCAAACTGGGCGTCGATGTGACGGAGACCGACGCCGGGGAATGGTTGGTGCATGGGCGGGGACTCCACGGCCTGCAGGAGCCGGAAGACGTGCTGGATTGTCGGAATAGCGGCACCACGGCCCGCCTACTCCTTGGCCTATTGGCCGGACAACCCTTCTTCAGCGCACTGGCTGGCAGCCCCCAACTGCGCAAACGCCCCATGGGACGCGTCACCGAACCGCTGCGACAGATGGGCGCACAGATCGTCGGCAGAGATGAAGGCCGCCTGCTCCCCCTGGCCGTCATCGGCTCCCCCCTGCACAACATCGAATACCACCTGCCCGTCGCCAGCGCCCAGGTCAAGAGCGCCCTACTCCTGGCGAGCCTCTATGCCTGGGGACTGACCGTCATCAAAGAACCTGGCCCCGCCCGCGACCACACCGAACGCATGCTGGGTAGCATGGGCGCGCCCATCACCCGCAAAGGCCCATACATCACCTCCGAACAGCCCGAAGGTGAACTCACCCCCCTGGATATCACCGTCCCAGGCGACCTCTCCTCCGCGGCCTTCCTCCTGGCCGCAGGCGCCATCCTCCCCGGCAGCGACATCCGCATCCGGGCCGTGGGCATCAACCCCACTCGCCGAGGCCTGTTAGACGCACTCATCGCCATGGGCGCGGACGTCACACTGGAAAATGGGCGAGAAAGCGGCGGCGAACCCGTGGGCGACCTCCACATCCGCTATGCCCAACTGCGCGGGATCACCATCGGGGGCGACCAGATCGTCACCATGATCGACGAGCTCCCCATCTTCGCGGTCATCGCCACCCAAGCCCGGGGTGAGACCATCGTGCGGGACGCTGGAGAACTTCGGGTCAAGGAAACCGACCGCATCGCCACCACCGTCACCGAACTGCGCAAGCTGGGCGCGGACATCGAAGAACGCCCCGACGGCTTCGTCGTGCACGGGCCCACGCCCCTGAAAGGCGCTCGCGTTTGGTCCCACGGCGACCATCGCCTGGCCATGGCCCTCGCCATCGCGGGCCTAGTCGCTGAAAACGCAACCGTGGTCGAAGAAAGCGCCTGCGCGGCCGACTCCTTTCCCGGCTTCGTAGAAACCCTGCAAAGGCTGGGCGCACGCATCGATTGACATCACACCATGAAACGCCTCCTCCTCAGCCTGCCCCTCCTTCTGACCCTCTGGCTGCCTCTCACAACCCGTCTCCCCGCCATGGCCGCTCCCGAGCCAGATCCTCGGGTGGCCGACGTGGTGTGGGCGCAACTGGCTGAAGAAGACGAGGCCGACGTCCTCTTGCTCCTGCCCCAGGCGGACCTCAGTCCCGCCTATGCCCTGCCCGACAAGACCGCCCGCGGCCAATGGGTTGTCGACGCCCTCCGTCAGCAAGCCATCGCCACCCAGCAACCTCTCCTGGCCGAACTCGACCGCATGGGCGTCCCCTATCAGCCCTTTTGGGTGGTCAACGCCGTGCGAGCGCACGTGCGGATCCGCCAATTGAACCGCTTGTTACACTTCGATGCGGTGCAGCGAGTGACACCCAACACGTCATTCCGAAGCGTGAGACCTCTCCCCGCACCCATGCCCCAAACGACAGCGGAAACCTCACCCTGGGGCGTGCAGCGGGTGGAGGCCCCCTGGGCCTGGGCGCAAGGCGTCACCGGACAGGGCGTCGTCATCGCCGGACAAGACACCGGCTACGACTGGGCCCACGAAACCCTGAAGCGGGCCTATCGCGGGTACGACGCCGCCGCAGATACAGTCTCCCACGACTACAACTGGCACGATGCCATCCACGCCATCGATCCCAACAACCGCGGCGACAATCCCTGCGGCCTGGACTCCCCCGAACCCTGTGACGATGTCGGCCACGGCACCCACACCATGGGCACGATGGTGGGCAATGATCTCGCCCCAGATGCCATGGGCTGGCCCGAATCCGCGGCCCATCCCATCGGCGTCGCGCCCGGCGCGCGGTGGATCGGCTGTCGCAATATGGAGCGCGGCTGGGGCATGCCCTCCACCTACATCGAGTGCTTCCAATGGTTCGTGGCCCCCTGGCCCGTGGGTGGCGATCCCTTCACCGACGGCGACCCAACCAAAGCGCCCGATATCATCAACAACTCCTGGAGCTGCCCCGCATCCGAAGGCTGCAAGCCCGAAAACCTCCAGGCCATTGAGCCCGCGCTGAACGCAGCCGACGCCGCGGGCATCCTGGTCGTGGCCTCGGCCCAAAATAGCGGCGACGCGTGCAGCACCATCCGAGATCCCATCGCCATCTACCCCAAAGCCTTTACCGTGGGAGCCACCGACAGCAACGACAACCTGGCCTTCTTCAGCAGCCGAGGCCCCGTGCAGTATGATGGCGAAACCCGAATCGGGCCCGACGTCAGCGCGCCGGGCGTAAACGTCTATTCCAGCCTGCCCAACAATCGCTACGGCTTCTCAAGCGGAACGAGCATGGCCAGCCCCCACGCCGCGGGCGTGGCCGCATTGCTCCTCTCCGCCCGCCCTGAGTTGAAGGGACATCCTGAACAGATCCGGGCCGAACTCATGGCCCGGGCCGATCATCGCACCTCAAGCCAGGGCTGCGGCGACGACACGCCCACATCCGTCCCCAACAACGGCTACGGCTGGGGCATCGTCAACGCCCGCAACGTCCTCCTGCCCAACCGCCTCTTCACTCCCTGGACCATCTACGCCGCCAACAATCAGACGATGCCATAGCCAGGCAGCTCCACCTCGCCCGAAACAACATCATTCCCTCCCCCCAACAGCTTCCGCCAGCGACCTGCTTGCATCGCATTTCCCCTTCCTCTATAATGACGCCAACGCAACTCCACGCTTACTCACAACAACCAAGGAATCCCCATGTCCGACCTCGAACAGATCAAGGTGAAAGCCCGAGAGCGCATTTGGAAGAGCCTTGCGCAAAGCGGGACGCCCATTCAATCGATGCCCCAAAAGGAATTGGAACTCCTGGTGAACGCCATCCTGGACGGCGCGTTGGTGCTCATCGATGAAGCTTTGGAAGAGGCTGGGCTGCCTAGCAGAGAACGAGATGCGCTGGCCGATGCGCTGGAAAATGAGGAAAAGGTCTTATGGGAGGGCCGTCCCTTCCTCTCCGTCCTCACGCATTATCAAATCACCACCGAACGGGTGCGCATCATTCGCGGCCTGTTGGGCAAGGACCGGGATGATATCGAGCTCATCCGCATCCAAGACATCGATCTCAAACAAGGGGTGACGGAGCGGATCTTGGGCATAGGGGATATCATCATCCGCAGTGCGGATCCCTCCATGCCCAAAGCGGTGTTGAACAACGTCAAGGATCCTGAACCGGTGCATGAGATTCTGCGGCGGGCCATGCTCCATGCGCGCAAGCGCTTCCGGTATAGCGTTCAGGAAGAGATGTGAGGGATTAGCGGGCGATTCGGGAAAAGTGCATCAAAATTTCCTGACCGCCCCACAAGTGCTCACTGAAGCCTGTGAACGCGAAGTCATGCGTGAGGTAAAACTCAATGGCGGGATGGTTCTTCGTGCTCAGGGCGACTTCAATCCCCCGCAACTTGCGCTCTCGGCCCCATTCTACCACCCGTTCCAACAGCGCCACGCCCACGCCCTGTCCCCGGAATTCGGGCGCGACCACATGCCTGCGAATGTGTCCTGTTTTCATTTCGCGGTCCACTTCCAGGTGGATGTACCCTAAAATCTTGTTGCCGCGGCGAGCCGCGTAGATGCCATCGCCTCGTTGCCAGGCCTTGGTCAGATCCCGATCTTCGGGCGGGGTAGGCACGGTCATGGGACGAGGTAAATGCACGAGATGGAACTGGACCTGGATGCGGCCCGAATCGGCCTGAAGGCTCATTTGCCACACTTTGGTGGTGGTGAACGAGGCGTCCAGCCTGGCGCATTCGTTGAGATCGTGCAGCGTAGGGCGTCGAATGTAGATCACAGCAACCTCAGTCGTTGGGAAGAGCGACATGGGAGAGCGCCGCGGTAATGTGGGCGTCGCGGCGCACAAGATAAGTGGGAATTTGACTGGCAATAAGCTCGCCCAACACCGGGCGATAGCTTGGAAGCGGTCCAAAGGTAGAGGCGGCCACCAGCACAGCGGTGACACCGATGCCGCTATGACGGTAATCGCGAAGGACGTCCACCCAGGCGGCGTCGGCCGATGGCGTAATGACAACCACGGTGGATGTGCGGGTGAGATAGTGGCGCTCGGCCAGGAGCATGCGATCGAAAGCGAGCGCCGCATTGGGCTCCACCAGCGCCAGCATCTCAAGCAGTTTGGTGAACTGGCGATATCCCCGATCGAGGTGCAACACCTCCCGACGGGGCGTATAGGCGATCAAACCCACGGCGCGACGTTCGGCCAGATAGCGTTGGGCAATGGAGGCGGCCGCGGCCGCGGCGTATTCGATGGTGGCGGGGATGAGCGCGGGACCGTCCCGCCGAAATCGGTTACGCACGATGGCGGGAATATCCGTGAGATCGAGCGGCTCCCAGGGTTGGGACACATGCCAAGCCGAGTCCAGGTCCAGCAGAAGCCAGACATCGCTGGTGGGATCAAGTTCGAATTCTTTGACCATGAGGCGACCTGTGCGCGCGGTCGATGGCCAATGAATGCGGTTGTAGCTGTCGCCGGGGACGTAATCGCGCACCGTGGCCACATTCGTAGTGAGGTAATGGGTGCGATAATGGGCGATTTTGCCGCCGGGCAGGTGGCCAGGAGGCAAGCGAAAGCCGGGGATATCGTAGGCGGCGGGGTAGATCAAGACGGGCTTCTCGCCCGGGATCGGTTTGCGCAGTTCGAAGATGCCTAGAGGATCGCCGCTGCGCAAGGTAATCGGTCCCAGGCGATAGCGCCCCCGGCGCAAGGCCAGCGTCTTTACCGTCCAGATTCGCGTTTGCCTGCGTCCCAGTGAGATCAATACGCGCGAGGCGCGGTGCCCGGACAGATCCGATTCATCCCGAATCTCCACCCAAAGCTTCGAGAGCCAGCTCTGATTGGCGACTTCGATGGTTTCTTCCACGAAACGGCCCACCTGGCTACGCGGGGTGCGCACCCGTCGTTTGATCTCCAACCCGCGTAGATTCTGCTTCGCCCATAACCAAGACCCGACAAGCGCCAGCGTCATGAAGTAGAATGTATTATAGAGCAAGTCTCGTCCGGTGATGAGCGCCAATATCAGGCTGACAAGCCAGATGGAAAGCGCAATCCAGGTGGTGTAACGCACAATGCAGGAATGAAAAGGATCAAATGGATGTGGGCGCGCTGACGCCTGGCACGGGCGCGCTTTCCAGGATCTCTTGCAAAATCGCTTCAGAACTCACGTTTTTGATGCGCGCGGAGGGGTTGACAATGATGCGATGCGCCAGGGCGGGCACAGCCAGCGCCTTGATGTCGTCGGGGAGGACGAATTCGCGATTCTGAGCTGCGGCCAGGGCGCGAGCGGTTTTGAACAGGGCCAGTGAGCCGCGCGGACTGGCCCCAAGATAGATGTCAGGATGTTGTCGGGTGGCCTGGGTGAGGGAGACGATATATTCTTTGATGCGGTCATCCACATAAACTTGCTTGACCGCCTCCTGGGCCCGCATCAATTCCTCGCGGGAAATGACTTGCTCCAGGTCTAGAATGGGATGGTGATCTAGCTGAGAAGCGAGG
>DUEQ01000250.1 GCA_011192085.1 Caldilineae bacterium | reverse complement strand
GGCACTGAAAAGCTACTTCTAGCGTACGCCTTCTCATGAAAAACCAATCTACCATTCCCCTGCTTGCTTCTCTGGCCCTCATCCTCTTGTTGACGGGCTGCGGCATGCCCGATCCGTCCTCGTCCAGCGTTGCAGAAGCCACCACCGCGCTGACGCCCACCCCCACCCCGACCTTCACCCCATCGCCGACGCCCACCTTCACGCCCACCTCCACCCCGACCTTCACGCCCACGCCTCACCCCAAGGTTGCAAACCCATCCCAGGGCGAAAGCGGGGCGATTCAATCCTCGGCCACAGCCGCGAAGCACGTCCTCATCATCACCGAAAATCAGGCTAACAAGATGGCCGCGGATGCTCTGGCCGAACAGCAAGAGGTCCAGATCGACAACCCCAACGTTGATTTCCGCCCGGGCGAGATGCTCGTCTCGGGCGACGCCACCCTCGGCTTCTTCAAGCTGAACATCGGCATCCTGGCCACGGTCGAAGCGGTGGATGGCGAGCCCCAGGTCACCATCCAGGCGATCTACGTGAACGGCGGCCGGGCCACGGGCTTCATCCGAGACCAGATCGAGGCGCTAATCAAACCCTACCTCGACCAACTCGCCACGGTTTCCGAGGACTTCTACGTCGAGGACATCACCATCACCGACGACAAGATGACCATCACAGGCCGCGCCAGGTAAACGCCCATGGCCACCCTCGCTTGCGCCATTCTCGCTAAAAATGTCGTGAACCACATCCGCGCATGCGTGGAGAGCTGCGCGTTCGCCGATGACGTGGTCGTGTTCGACACGGCAAGCGACGATGGGACGCAGGACGCGGCCCGGGCCGCGGGTGCGCGTGTGGTCGACACCCCCTTCATCAACTTCTCCCAGGCCCGCAACGTCGCCCTGGCCCATCTGGCCACCGATTGGGTCCTGTTCGTGGATGCGGATGAGCGGGTGACGCCCGAGCTGGCCGTGGAAGTGCGCCGCGTCATCCAGGATGACGCCATGGCGGGCTGGTGGATTCCCCGTTACAACCACATCGTCGGGCATGTGATGAAGGGCGCGGGCTGGTATCCCGACTACCAGCTGCGGCTCATGCTGCGGGCGCGCGCGCATTACGACGAGGCCCGCGAGGTCCACGAGCTGGCCATCATCGATGGGGAGGCGGGCTACCTCAAGGAGCATCTCATCCACTACAACTACGACAGTTGGGAGCAATTCCACGCCAAACAGGAGCGCTATACCCGCTACGACGTCCGCACCCTGCTCCATGCGGGCGTGCGCGCCCATCCCCGCCATCTCATCACCCGCCCGAGTCAGGAATTCTGGCGGCGGTTCATCACCTGGCAGGGATACAAAGATGGGCTCCACGGCCTGCGCCTGAGCCTGATTATGGCCCGATACGAGCAAAAGAAATACTGGTGGATGCTGCAAGCCCAGCGCAGTCGCGAGACCGTTTGACATCCTCCGATTTCTGTGCCAAAATACGAAAGTGACAGCGAACGTCGCCGATATGAGCGTTTTCGCTAGCGCGTCATCTTTCGGCGAAATGTCGTCAAACGTATACGT
>DUEQ01000025.1 GCA_011192085.1 Caldilineae bacterium | reverse complement strand
GCTCATGGCCAACTGAACACTGAATACTGAACGCCGTTCCCCAAACCCTTATCCACCCAACTCTCAAGGAGGAAGTTCGATGCAACGCAAACATCTCTTCGCCCTGATTGCCATCCTCATTGTTGCGGTCATGGCCCTGGCTGCATGCGGCGGTCAGACCACCGAAGCCCCTGCGCCCACCGAAGCGCCCAAGCCCACGGAGGCCCCTAAACCCACCGAGGCTCCTAAACCCACGGAAGCGCCCGCACCCACCGAAGCCCCTGCGCCCACCGAAGCCCCCGCACCCACCGAAGCCCCCGAGGTGAAGCCTGCGGATGAGATCGTGGTCTATAACTGGTCCGACTACGTGCATCCCGACATGTACACCATCTTCACCGAGCGCACCGGCATCCAGATCGGCGAGGACAACTTCTCCAGCAACGAAGATCTGCTGGCCAAATTGCAGGGGGGCGCCACAGGCTATTCCATCATCGTGCCTTCCGACTACACCGTCGCCATCATGATCGAAGAGGGGTTGCTGGAAGAGCTGAACCACGATAACATCCCCAACCTGAAGAACCTGGACCCCGAATTCACCAAGCTCTACTATGATCCGGGCAACAAGTATTGCGTGCCCTACCTGTGGGGCACCACCGGCCTGGGCTACAACACCGAGCTGCTGGATAATCCGCCCCAGAGTTGGGAGAGCGTCTTCAAGGCCAAGGAAAGCGATCCCTGGTTCGGGCGCATGACCCTGCTGGATGACGTGCGCGAGGTCTTCTCCGCCGCGCTCATCTACCTGGGCTACGACAACAACACCCAGGATGAAGCGCAACTGGAGGAAGCCAAACAGCTCCTCATCGGCGCCAAGAAGGGCGTCTCCGGCTTCGACAACGACAACTACGAGGACCTGATCGGTTCGGGAGAAAACCTGCTGGCCCACGGCTGGAGTGGCGACTTCCTTCAGGCTGCAGACGAATACGGGAACATCAACTACTATATCCCCGAGGAAGGCGGCACCATCTGGATCGACAACATGTGCATCCCCAAGGGCGTGACGCCCGAACAGAAGCTGGCCGCGGAGATGTACATCAACTTCGTGCTGGATCCCGAGATCGGCAAGATGTTGGGCGAATATAACTACTACGCCACGCCCAACAAGGACGCTCTGGCCATTGCCGACCCCGAATACAAGGAGAACCCCCTGGTCTTCCCGCCCGAAGAGATCCGCGCCAAGCTTCGCTTCATCAAGCCTCTGGGCGAATTCGAAAGCGTCTACCAGCGTATGTGGGATGAGGTCAAGTCGGCCCAATAGCCCCACAGCATCCCCCGCACATTCGGGCCAGAGGGCGCGCGCCCTCTGGCCCGAATGTGCGGGGGATGCTGTGGGGCTATTGG
>DUEQ01000249.1 GCA_011192085.1 Caldilineae bacterium | reverse complement strand
TCAGGAGCCTGGGGGCCATCGCCGCGCTGTTGGCCACCGGGGCGGTGTATCTCCTGACAGACCGGATCGGGTATCGGGGCCTGTTCTGGGGGGTGGGGGGACTGGCCTTGGTCGCCGGCCTCGCCCTGCTCCCGTTCCGGTTCAGCGGTGATCACCTCCCCCCGCGGCGGAAGGTGCAGTTCCGCCGCCGCTACTGGCTCTATTACATCCTCGCCTTCCTGCTCGGGAGCCGCCGCCACATCTTCACGACCTTCGCCATCTTCCTGCTAGTGAGGGAGCATGGGATCCCGGTGCAGACCACCGCCCTCCTGTTTTTGGCCAACAGTCTGGTGAACACCTATGCCTATCAGGGGATCGGGAGACTGGTGGCCCACTTTGGGGAGCGCACGGTCCTGTCAGTGGGCTTCTTCCTGCTCATCTTCGTGTTCCTAGGCTACGCCTACATCCCCTATCTGCCTCTGCTCTACGCCCTGTTCGTGCTGGACAACGTGATCTTCGGGACAAGCCTCGCCAACTCCACCTACCTCCAGAAGATCGCGGTGTCCGAGGAGGAGCTGACCAGCAACCTATCGCTGCAGCAGACCCTGAACCACATCTCGGCCATCGTGATCCCGGTGCTGGGGGGGACGATTTGGCAGCTGTTTGGGGCGCAGGCCCCGTTCCTGATGGGGGTGGGGATCGTGGCCATCTCCCTGACCTTGGTGCAGTTCATGCGCGTCCCCGCCTCCGAGCCCACCCCCACACCCAGCTGACACTGCCCCATATCGTTAAGCTGTGGGGGCAGGCGCCCTGGCCTGCCAATACGTTCGCCCTCCTTTGAAAGGTCTTTTGAAGACCCCGGTCAAGAGCCTGAGGGCTCTGCAGTTCTTTCAGTCATTCCCTGCCCGGGATGAGCGCTAATCCAATTGCACTGAACCCCGAATCCCGTGCTCATTGGGAGCGGAGACGTCGGGAGGGGAAGTCCCACTGGATAGCTCTCATTGCCCCAGCTGGGCAAAAAGATCAACAAGACGATGATCGAAAGAGTTCCGGTTATGGCTGCCCTCTGATGTAGACGGTCAGCGCGCGTAGCCGCCCATTGGGATGGGCGGTTGGCGCACCTATTTTTGTTCGGTTTACAAACGAACGATCATCGGGTATCCTTTCAGCATGCAGATCGTGACCGGGAATCGGCGGAAGTTGCGCTTCCTGAAACCATCACCTCGACTCCGTCAACTGTTGATCCTTAACGCCTTGGCCTCAAATGGACGCCTTTCTCAGCGGCGTCTGGCGGAACTGGTCGGACTTTCGCCCTCCGTAGTTAACGAGTATCTGACCCGCTTTCTCACTCAAGGACTGATAGAGAAGGAACCGCTCAACGCCCGGGATTTTCAATACCACCTCACTGCGAAAGGCGAGTCCCATCTATCCGAGATGACCGTAGAGT
>DUEQ01000248.1 GCA_011192085.1 Caldilineae bacterium | reverse complement strand
TTCCTACCGCACCGAACAGGCTTACATCCAGTGGATCAAACGCTTCATCCTCTTCCACAACAAACGCCACCCCAAAGAAATGGGAGCGCCGGAAATCGAAGCCTTCCTTACCCACCTGGCGGTGGAAGAGCACGTTGCCGCCTCCACTCAGAACCAGGCCCTCAGCGCGTTGTTGTTCCTGTATCGCGAGGTCCTCGGCCAAGAGCCGGACATCGCCATCCATGCGGTGCGGGCCAAAAAGCCAAAGCGCTTGCCCACCGTCCTCACTCGCGAGGAAGTGCAGCGCGTGCTGGCCCACCTATCCGGCGTCCACCTGCTTATGGCCCAACTCCTCTACGGCTCCGGCCTGCGCCTCATGGAGTGCCTCCGCCTGCGGGTCAAAGACCTGGACTTCGAACAACGCCAGATCATCGTCCGCGATGGCAAGGGGCAAAAGGACCGCATCACCGTGCTGCCCGAGAGGCTTATCGAGCCCCTCCACCAGCACTTGCAGCAGGTGAAACGCCTCCACGAACAGGACCTGGCCCGGGGCTACGGAGCTGTGTATCTCCCCGACGCCCTGGCCCGTAAGTATCCCAACGCCAACCGGGAATGGATCTGGCAGTGGGTATTCCCCTCCGCTCGCCTCTCCATTGACCCGCGCTCTGGTGCGGTGCGACGCCATCATGCCGACCCAAGTGGCCTCCAGAAGGCCGTGCGCCGGGCCGCCCGAGCCGCCGGCATCCGCAAGCACGTCACCCCCCACACCCTCCGCCACTCCTTCGCCACCCACCTCATGGAGGCCGGTTACGACATCCGCACCGTCCAGGAACTCCTGGGGCACAAGGATGTGAAGACCACCATGATCTACACTCACGTGATGAACAAAGGCCCCTACGCGGTGCGCAGTCCGCTGGACCCTCGCCCATGACGTGGTCATACATTTCGCTCAGCAGTAGGATGGGGAAGTTACAGCGAAGATGTCGCCGAGGATCTTGCCATCCAATCGCTATTTTCATTATACCACCTGCATCTTT
>DUEQ01000247.1 GCA_011192085.1 Caldilineae bacterium | reverse complement strand
GAAGCCCTGCAACTCCTCGGCCTTCCTCCCAGAACCGACGGACTTTGAAAAGACCCTGCACCTATCCTCGCGCAGGGCTTGACCGAAACCCCAACCGGGGCATATAATGCACCTGTAACCCTTCTCAGCAAGGAGAGGAAAGATGATCGAAGTTCATATCGACAGTGTCCGGATCAGTTTGATGACGCAGAGCCGGGTCGTTGTATTGCGAGAGGTTGATTCGCAACGCTACCTGCCCATCTGGATCGGCGCGCCCGAGGCGGACGCCATCACCCTGCGACTGCAAGGCATCCAGGTGGATCGCCCGCTGACGCACGATCTCCTGTTCAACACCATCCGCACCCTCGGCGCGGTGGTGGAGTATGTGGTCGTGACCGAATTGCGAAACGATATCTTCTACGCGGAGATCGTGCTGGAATGGAACGAAGAAGAGGTGCGCATCGATTCTCGCCCCAGCGATGCGTTGGCCCTGGCCGTGCGGGCCGAAGCGCCCATCTACGTGGAGGAGGAGGTCATGGAGGAAGCGGGCCGCGTGCCCGAGGAAGGCGTCGCGCCCAACGTGATCATCGACAGCAGTTCGTCGCTGGAGCAGGCCGAGGAGGATGAGGAAGAGGACGACCTGGGCGCGTTCGCGGATTTCATCGAGGGTCTCGACCTGGATGATCTCGGCGCAGACTGACCCCCCCGATTCGACTTTCAACCCAACATGACCCTCGGTCCAGATAAAGACATTCCCAAGAGCATCGAAGCGGAGGAGGCCCTGCTGGGGTCCTTGCTCATCGACCCCGATGTGATCACCCACGTCGCCAACCTGGTGGAGCCCGCGGATTTCTATCTTGCCCGGCATGGGGAGATCTATGATGTGATCCGGCAGATTTTCGATCAGGGGGAGCCCATCGATTTCGTGACGGTGGTGGAGGAGCTGGAGCGCCGGGGCAAGCTGGAGGAGGTGGGGGGAAGAAGCTATATCGCCTCGCTGGTCAATGCGGTGCCCACCGCCATCAACGCCTACCAATACGCCCAGATCGTCCAGGAAAAGTCCACCCTGCGCCAACTCATCTCGGCCGCGGCGGATATCGCCCGCAAAGCCTATGATGACGCACAGGAAGTGAAGGACGTGGTCGAGGAGGCGGAGAAGCTCATCTTCGCCATCGCCGAACGCCGCCTGGACCAAGACCTCGTGCCCATTCATGATGTCATGCCCCAGGTCCTTGAGGATATCCGCACGCTGGCCGAGCGGGGCGAGGATGTGTTGGGCGCACCTTCGGGATTCAAGGACCTGGACAAATTGCTGGGCGGGTTTCAGAAATCGGACCTTATCATCCTGGCCGCCAGGCCGGGCATGGGCAAGACCAGCTTCGCTCTGAATGTGGCGCTGCACGCAGCCAAGAATCGCCGATTGCGGGTGGCCATCTTCAGCCTGGAAATGAGCCGGGAGCAGTTGGTGCAGCGCCTGCTTTCCCAGGAGGCCCGCATCAACTCGCACGATCTGCGCCAGGGCAAGATCTACAGCCAGGACGCCTGGGAGCGGCTGATGGCGGCCGCGGCCACCCTGCAAAGCTGCCCCATTTACATCGACGACACCGCCGCGCTCACCCCCTTCGAGCTGCGCACCAAGGCCCGCCGGCTTTATGCCGAGCATGGGATGGACCTGCTCATCGTGGACTACATGCAGCTCATGCATAGCGGCCGGCGCTCCGAGAACCGGGTGCAGGAGATCAGCTACATCTCCCGCACCATGAAACAGCTCGCGCGGGAGCTGCGCGTCCCCCTCATCGCGCTCTCTCAGCTCAGCCGCCAGGTGGAGAGCCGCTCGGACAAGCGCCCGGTGCTCAGCGACCTGCGCGAGAGCGGCAGCATCGAGCAGGACGCGGATGTCGTGCTGTTCATCTATCGCCCTGGCAGGAACGAAGAGGAAAGCGAGGAGCACAACATCGCCCAGATCATCGTGGCCAAACACCGTCACGGCCCCACAGGCGTGGTCTCCCTCTTTTTCGACCAAAACTTCACCCAGTTCACCGATCTCGTCCATCATCCCCTGGACTGAGGACGGAGTTATGTTCATCGGCATCCTCTCTCACCCCAAGATTCCCATCTCCGAAACCCTGGGCGGCGAGATTCAGGAATGGCTACACGCCCAGGGCGCCAGAACCTGGGTGGGGTCCAGTTGGAGCGCAGAGGAGAATGACGCGCCTCTGGGCGAGCTCGACGCGCTCATCGCCCTGGGCGGCGACGGCACCCTGCTGCGCACAGCCCGGTTGGCCGCGCCCCACGCCCTGCCCATGCTGGGAATCAACCTGGGACGCCTGGGCTTCCTCGCGGAGATCACGCCCGACCAGTGGCGCTGGGCCCTGAACCGCATCCTGATCGGAGATTTCTGGGTGGAGAAGCGCCTCATGCTGCGGGTGGAGGTGCGGCGGGATGGCGAGCAGGTGCACCGCGACCTGGACGCGCTGAACGAGGTGGTCGTCAGCCGCGGGGGCGTGGCCCGAGTCGTGCGCGTCACCACCGAGGTCAACGATGCTTATCTCACCACCTACGTGGCCGATGGCGTCATCGTCAGCACCCCCACCGGCTCCACCGCCTATGCGCTGGCCGCAGGGGGCCCCATTCTCTCTCCTGAGCTTGATAACCTCGCCATCGTGCCCATTGCGCCCCATCTCAGCCTCGCCCGCCCCCTCATCCTCCACGCCGACGCGGTCATCAGCATGCGCGTCCGCACCGATCACAAGATCATCCTCACCACCGACGGCCAGGCTTATATCGAATTACAGGACGGCGACCGCGTTGTCGTCGCGTCCAGCCCCAACCAAGCCCATTTCATCCGATTCGGCCCCCGCGATTATTTCCATCAGTCGTTGATGGAGCGCCTTCAGTGGACAATTTAGCGTCATGGACGAACTCGAGCTCATCAATCTCACCAAACAGGCCCATGTAGCCGCCGCGTCCGGGGATGCGCCAGGCGCGATCCGCCTGTTCAGGGAGGTCCTGGCCCACCAACCCGACAACGAGGCCGCGCTCATGCATCTGGCCTCTCTGGTGAACGCTCCGGAGGAAAAGCGGGGCTACCTGCAACGCGTGCTGGCACTGAACCCTTACAATGACGACGCCAAAGCCCTGCTTGCGGAGCTGGAGGGGCGTCCGACCGACGTGGAGGCGGCCCAGGGACCTGAATCTGACCTGGAGATCCTCCATTGCGACTATCACCCCGACCGGGAGACCACCCTGCGCTGCAATAAATGCGGCAAGCCCATCTGCACCGAATGCGCCATCCGCACGCCCGTGGGCTATCGCTGCCCCGACTGCGTGCGCGAGCAGCAGGACAAGTTCTACACCGCCACCACCGCCGACATCCTCAAAGGCGCGGTCACCACCTTCATCGGGGGTCTGCTGACGAGCCTGGCCGCGTTTCTCCTCATCCTATTTTTGGGAAGATTCCTCTTCATCGGCTTTCTCGCTGCGTTCTTCCTGGGCCCGGCTCTGGGCGGCGGCGTGGCCGAAGGGGTGCGCCGGGCTATGGGCAAGCGCCACGCCCGCAATTTCCCCATCATCGGCGCCAGCCTCTTCCTCGCCGGCATCCTGCTCGTCCTCATTCCCGGCGGCGCGCTGTTCTGGGGCCCCATCGCCCTGGGCATGGCAGGCCTGTTCATCGTCCTGGCCCTCTCCACCTTCTACGCCCGGCTGAAATTCTAAGTGAAGCGTGAAAAAGCTCGATCGTCCATCGCCTAGCGGAGCTTCGTAGAGATCTGAACAGACATTGGACATCAACATCAGACACCGGCCCCTCATGCTCACAGAACTGCACGTCAGCCACTTCGCCATCATCGATGACCTGCACATGGTCTTTCACCCCGGCTTCAATGTGCTGACCGGGGAGACCGGCGCGGGCAAATCCATCATCATCGACGCCATCGACCTGCTGCTGGGCGGCAAGAGCAGCCAGGAGATGGTGCGCGCGGGGGAACGCACGGCCCGGGTGGAGGGCATCTTCGAGCTGGAGGGCGAGGCCGCAGACCGGGTGCGGGCCTGGCTGCAAACCCACGAGCTAGAGGATGAGGATGGGCAGGTGATCCTCGCCCGAGAGGTGCGGCGGGGCGGGCGCAGCGTGGCCCGCATCAACGGACGGGCCGTGGCCCAGATCCTGCTGGCCGAGCTGGGCGACATGCTGGTGGATATCCACGGCCAGGGACAGCATCTCTCCTTGCTGAAGCCCCGCACCCACATCCTTCTATTGGATGCATTCGCGGGGCTGAAGGCGCAGCGGGAGGAGGTGGCCCGCCTGGTGGCAGAGCTGCGGGGGGTGCGGGCCGAGTTGGCCCGTCTGCGCCAGAACGCGCGGGAGATCGCGCGCCGCGTGGACTTGCTGAGCTATCAGGTGGAGGAGATCGACGCCGCGGGCCTGACTCCGGGCGAGGAAGCGCTGCTGCAAAGCGAACTGCGGCGGCTGGCCAATGCAGAAACCCTGATGAGCGAGACCGCGGCCCTCAACGCCCTGCTGGCCGAGGGGGATGGTGAAAGCCCCTCCGCCCTGGACCTGCTGGGGCAGGCCATGACGCACTTGCAGAAGCTCGCCCGCTTGGACCCCGACCTGGCCGCGCTCCCCGGTCAGGCCGAGGCCCTGTTCGACGGGCTCAGCGATCTGGCCCGAGAGGTGGCCGACTATGCCGCGGGCCTGGAGTTCGATCCCGGTCGGCTGGCCGACGTAGAGGAGCGTCTGGCCCTGATCCACCAGCTCAAGCGCAAATATGGGGACGACATCGAGGAGATTCTGGCCTTCGCGGAGGAGGCCCGAGCCGAACTGGCCCTGCTGGCCGATAGCGAAACCCGGACGGAGGCGCTGGAAGCCCGGGAGACCGACCTGCTCCGGGCCATCGGCGAGCAGGCCGCGGCCCTCTCCCAGGCCCGACAAACCGCGGCCGAGGCCCTGGCCCGCGCGGTGGAGCGGGAGCTGGCCGACCTGCGCATGGCGGACACGCGCTTCCGAGTGGCCATCGAACAGCGAGCCGACCCGGAAGGCTGCTTTGTGGATGATGCGCGCCTGGCTTTCGACGCCACCGGCATCGACCGGGTGGCCTTTCTGGTCTCAGCCAATCCGGGCGAGCCTCTGCGCCCGCTGGCGAAAGTGGCCTCGGGCGGGGAGACCGCGCGGCTCATGCTGGCCCTCAAGCACGTTCTCTCCCAGGCCGACGCCACGCCCACCCTCATCTTCGATGAGATCGACCAGGGCATCGGCGGCCGCGTGGGCGCGGTGGTGGGCCGTAAGATGCGCGACCTGGCCCGCACCCACCAAGTGCTGTGCGTCACCCATCTTCCCCAGATCGCGGCCTATGCCGACCGCCATCTGCAGGTGACCAAAGGCCGGGCGGAGGAGCGCACGGTGAGCCAATTGCATGTATTGGAGGGCGAGGCTCGGGTGCAGGAGCTGGCCGCGATGCTGGGCGCGGACACGGACGCGGGGCGGCGGTCCGCCCAGGAGTTGCTGGACCAGGCGCGCGAGGAGGCGTAGGCGAGAGAGCGAGGGGCGAGGGGGTGCGCCCAGGCGGATGCGTCATCCGCCGATCCGTAGGGGCGAGTTATTCGAGTTTGAAGCCCCGCAGGCGCAGGGAGTTCGTGACCACGAAGATGCTGCTGAAGGCCATCGCGCCCGCGGCGATGATGGGGTTGAGCAGCCCGGCCGCGGCCAGGGGAATGCCGATGATGTTGTAAATGAAGGCCCAGAACAGATTCTGCTTGATGGTGCGCAGCGTGCCCTGGCTCAGTTTCAGCGCCCGGTAGACGCCCATGAGGTCGCCGCCGATGAGGGTGACGTCCGCAGCCTCCATGGCGACGTCGGCGCCAGTGCCCATGGCGATGCCCACATCGGCCTGGGCCAGGGCGGGTGCGTCATTGATGCCATCGCCCACCATGCCCACAAAGCGGCCCTCCTCCTGCAAGCGCTTGATCTCCGCGGCCTTGTCCTGCGGCAGCACCTCGGCCAACGCCCGGTGGATGCCCGCCTGTTGGGCGATGACCGCGGCGGTGCGGGCGTTGTCGCCTGTGATCATGACCACCTCCAGGCCGATCTCGCGCATCCTGGCCACAGCTTCGCGGGCGTTCTCCTTCAACGTGTCGGCCACGGCGAGCATGCCCGCCAGTGCGCCGTCCACTTCCAGGAACATGACCGTCTTGCCCTGGCCTTCCAACGCCTTTCGGACGTCATCGGCCCGGGCGTCGAGCTGGGCGTTGGTCAGCTTGCCCACGAACACATTGCGGCCCGCGACCACCGCCTTCACCCCTGC
This sequence comes from Caldilineae bacterium, assembly GCA_011192085.1. Taxonomy (GTDB): domain Bacteria; phylum Chloroflexota; class Anaerolineae; order J102; family J102; genus M2005. The sequence continues at coordinate 1,990 of DUEQ01000247.1, read as the reverse complement.
GCCCGTCACCGCCTCGAAGTCGGTCGCTGCAAACAGGGGCAGGTCCCGCTCCTCGGCTCCCTGAACGATGGCCTCGCCCAGGGGATGCTCGGAGCCATGCTCGGCGCTGGCCGCCAGGGCCAGCACCGCATCGTCGGGGCGGAGTTGGGCCGGGAGTTCGGGGGGTCGCCAGCCCGCGGCCACGATGATGTCAGTCAGTTTGGGCTTGCCTTCAGTCAGGGTGCCTGTCTTGTCTAGCACGATGGTGTTCAATTTATGCGCCCCCTCCAGGGCCTCGCTGTTGCGGAAGAGGATGCCCATCTTGGCGCCACGCCCTGTGCCCACCATGATGGCGGTGGGCGTAGCCAGACCCAACGCGCAGGGACAGGAGATGACCAATACCGCCACCGCGTTGATCAGGGCGATGGTGAAGCTCGCGCCCAACAGGAAATGCCAGACCAGAAAGGTGACCGCTGCAATGGCGATGACCACGGGCACAAACACGCCCGCCACCCGGTCGGCCAGCTTCTGGATGGGGGCCTTCGAGCCCTGGGTTTCCTCCACCAGGCGGATAATCTGTGACAGCGCGGTTTCCTTGCCCACGCGCGTCGCCTGGATGCGCAGCAGACCTTGTTTGTTGATGGTGGCGCCGATGACCTGATCGCCTGGCGTCTTGTCCACGGGAATGCTCTCGCCCGTGAGCATGGACTCATCCACCGAGCTGGAACCACTGACAACCACGCCATCCACCGGGATGCTCTCGCCCGGACGCACGATGACGATGTCGCCCACCCGCACCTGCGAATTGGGGACCTCGATCTCCTGACCATCCCGCTCCACCCGCGCGGTCTTGGGCCGCAGGGCCATAAGGGCGCGGATGGCCTCGGAGGTGGCCCCCTTGGCCCGGACCTCCAGATATTTTCCCAGGCGGATGAGGGTAATGATCACAGCGGCGGTCTCGAAATAGACATGCCCGCCGATCTCGGCCAGGCCGATGAAGGGCGCGAGGAGCACGGCTACGCTGTAAAAGTAGGCCGCGGAGGACCCCATGGCGATGAGGACATCCATATTGGGCGCGCCATGTTTGATGGCCTTCCAGCCGTTGAGGTAGTAATCTTTACCCACGTAAAACTGCACGGGGGTGGCCAGAGCCAACATCAGCCAATTGACCTCGGGCTGCATGGCCCACGCGCCCAACAAGCCGAAATCCCGCCCCATGGAGAGGAGGAACAAGGGCGTCGTGAAGAGGATGCCTGTGATCAGCAACCTGCGCTGGCGGGCCATCTCCGCCTCTCGGGCCGCGCGCTCCGCGTCCACCTGCGCGTCCTCATCCAGGTCCCCGGTTTCGATGACATGATAACCCAGGTCCTCGACCAGGTCCTTGACCTCGGCGATATCGAGCATGGCGGGATTGTAGAGGATGCTGGCCTTTTCCGTGGCCAGATTCACGGTCACATCCTCCACGCCAGGCAGGCGCTTGAGGTTGCGCTCGATGGTGAGGACGCAGTTGGCGCACGTCATGCCCTCGATGGGCAGCTCGGCTTTGGTGGTGGCCACGCCATAGCCCAGCTCCTCCACCAGCTCGATGATATCAGCGGCGGCGAGGACGTTGGGGTCATAGATGACATGAGCGCGCTCCGTAGCCAAGTTGACTGACGCCTTCTCCACGCCGGGCAGGCGTTTGAGGTTGCGCTCGATGGTCGTGGAGCAATTGGCGCACGTCATGCCCGTGATGGGCAGCACCACTTGAGATTGATTGTCAGCGTTTGGCGTTGTCGTGGTTGTGGTCATAGGGATTCCGAATGTGAGTTTAATTTGTGGGTGCGTAGCCCGCTTCGGCCAGCGCGGCTCGGGCCTGATCCAGCGCCGCGTCGCTGGTGTAGGAAACCAGCACGGTTTTGGCTTCGACATGGCCGTCGATGTAATCGACGCCATCCACGAATTTGAGCTCGCGCTTGATGGACATCAGGCAATGGTTGCAAGAGATGGTAGGGATGGTGAATGTCTTCTG
>DUEQ01000246.1 GCA_011192085.1 Caldilineae bacterium | reverse complement strand
TTACCACCCCTTCCCCCAGTTTTTCTGACATCTAGTTGACAAATTTTCACGTTGTAGGGGCGATCCGCGGATCGCCCCTATTCCCGTTCAATCGGCAGGGTTCGCCCCGCCACCAGCCTTGTCCTGGAACAGTTCACCAATGCCGCCCAGGGCGCCCAGAATGCCTGACGCCTCGTAGGGCAGGTAGAGCTTCGTCGCCTGGCCGTCGGCCACGACCTTCAGGGCTTCGAGATACTGGATGGCGATGAGTTTGTCGTCGGGCTTGGCCTCCTTGATGGCGTCGAACACCCGCTGCACGGCCACGGCCTGACCCTGGGCCTCGGTCTCCAGCTTGTAACGTTGCGCGTCTGCGATGCGGCGCACGGCCTCGGCCTCGCCCTCGGCCTCCAGAATTTTGGACTGGCGCAGGCCCTCGGCCTCCAAGATCTTGGCATGACGGAAGCCCTCGGCCTCGAGGATATTCGCCCGCTTTTCCCGTTCCGCCTTCATCTGTCGATGCATGGCCTCGGTCACGTCTGCAGGGGGATCGATACGCTTGATCTCCACCCGCACGACGCGCACGCCCCATTTGTCGGTGGCGTCATCCAGCACCTCGCGCAGCTTCGTATTGATGACTTCGCGCGAGGTCAGAGCCTCGTCCAGCTCCATCTCGCCGATGACATTACGCAGGTTCGTTTGGGCCAGCTTGGTGGCCGCCTCAAAGAAATCAGCCACGTTATACACCAGCTTCACCGGATCGGTGGCCTCGTAGAAGACCACCGCGTCCACCGTCACCACCACATTATCTCGGGTGATGACCTCCTGCGGCTGAATGTCCACCACCTGTTCGCGCATATCGATCTTGCGCATCTTGTCAATGAAGGGCACGATGATGGTCAGGCCGGGGTCGGCTGTGCGGATGTAACGCCCCAGGCGCTCAACAACCCCCTTTTCGTAAGGGAATATGATTTTGATGCTGAACGCACCAACAATCAGCACAAAAATGGCTAACAAGATGAAAAATAGCATGGACAATGCTGTCGCCATTTGGGAAAACC
>DUEQ01000245.1 GCA_011192085.1 Caldilineae bacterium | reverse complement strand
CTTCACCATCCGCGCCAGCCGCCGCTTATCCCGCTCCCTGGCCCGCGACTGCCTTTTCCCACGCGGTGTCTTCTTCCCAGTCCGATCCCGCAGGTCGGACTTGTTCACAAAGGGCAGCTGCACCGTCACTGCCTTGTACTCCTCGGTCCGCTTCCCCGGCTCCGCCTTCTTCCCCTCGTCCGCCGTGCAGCTCCACACCAGCGTACCGCTGCTCACCCGCTCTGTGGCCGGGTAGAACTCCTCCATCAAGGCCATCACGTCCTCGACCAGCAGCTGCAGAATGCGCCGCCCGCCCAGCAGCCCGTACTCCGTCTCCAAAAGATGCAGCAACGCGCTCTCAAAAGTCCGCTTCTCGATGCTGGCATACGGATTCACCCGGCTCATCTCCTCACCGCCCCCTTTTTCCCCGCATCCGAGGCCGCTTTCTGCCAGGTGCTCACCCGCGCCAACTCCTCCTCCAGCTTCTCCCGCCGGTGCGGTACCCCCATCGCCGCCTCGTACACCGCCAGGTACTCCTTCACCAGCCGCACCGACGTCTGCGTCAGAAAAGCGATTTCCTCCACCCCCGTCCCCTGCCGGTGCAAAACCACTATCCGCAGGAAAGTGCTCACGTAGCGTTTGATCGCCTGCGGTGAATGATGCATCCACCGCGCTATCTTGTCATACCCCTCCCGGTCCAACCACAGTTCGATGATCCGCACCTTGTGCGTCTGCCCGCGCCCCACTCCCTTCACCACACCCCGCGTCTGCACCAGGTGACCTTCCGCTTTCAATACCTGCATATCCCGCCGGATAGTCCGCGCAGCTACCCTCAACGCCCGCGCCAGATCCTCCTGGGTCAGCACACCACCCTGCTCCAGTGCTTCTTCCGTTAACCGCAGAATCCGCCCCCGCCGCAGCCCCTCCCCCTTCTCCTGGCGCTTTACCTCGGCATCTTCCGCCCCGGCGTCCACCGTCAGCGTCACTTCCACTTTCTCCGTCTCCGCCAGCGAGGGCCCAAACGGCGCTTTCAGGCTGGCCACCACCAGCCGCACCTGGCCAGGGCGTACCGCCGATGAGGGCATTCCGCCTACCAACATCTCTTTGGCTGTGCTCAACAATTCGCGGGAAACGCGGGGAGAGAAACGAAACTCTTCTTGTAATACGTGGAGAAATGCGGCCTCTGGCGTCTTCACCGCCAGCCGGTCTTGCGTGGTCGCTCTTGACACTTGTCTACCTCCTTAACCATCACGGCTTTGGCTCGTTCCCTTTATTCTAGCCACTTGGGGGGTATGTGACAAGTGTCTCAATTTTCAGTACCCT
>DUEQ01000244.1 GCA_011192085.1 Caldilineae bacterium | reverse complement strand
GCGTTTGACGGAATTCATGACAGTTTTTTCAGAAAGGGTGCGCCAGAACCCCTTTCATGCTATACTTGCGGAGTTCATTCATCCCAACATCGAAGGAGACGAAGATGACACATCCAACCTCATTAGGCGTCGTCGCCGTGATCGGCGGCACAGGCGCGGAAGGCTCGGGATTCGCCATGCGCTGGGCCCGCGCGGGCCTGGATGTGGTGATCGGCTCCCGCTCCGCGGAGAAGGGCGCTCGGGTGGCCCAGGAGCTGAAAGCCAGGCTGGGGGACGTGAAGTTGCGAGGGACCAGTAATTTGGAGGCCGCGCGCATGGCCGATGTGGTCGTGCTGTCCGTGCCCTACGAATCCCAGACCGCGATCATCGAGGACATCAGACCTGGACTGGCGGGAAAGGTGCTGGTGACCGTGGTCGCGCCCCTGTTGGGCGAGAAGAAGGGGCGCTACGCTCCCCCGCCCGGCGGTTCCGCCGCGCTGGAGGCCCAGGCCCAGGTGGGACCGGAGACCCGCGTTGTGGCCGCGTTTCAGAACGTAAGCGCCCATCATCTGGCAGATCTTGACCATATGGTCGATTGCGATGTGTTGGTGTGCGGGAACAGGCGAGCGGATCGGGAGATCGCCATCGCTCTGGCTCAGGCCGCGGGCATGCGCGGCGTGCACGCTGGCGCATTGCAGAACAGCGCGGTCACCGAAGGCATGACCGCTGTGCTCATCGCCATCAACGCCATCTACAAGACCCGCAATGCAGGCATCCGCATCACCGGCATCGATGCCTAGCTCATCCCTTCAGATCACCCTCACCGCGCTTCCAGACATCCCCCTGATTCAACCGGGGGATGATCTGGTCGCGATCACGCTGGCGGGGCTGGCCCGGGCGGGTCTGACCTTGGCGGATGGGGATGTCTTGGTGGCGGCCTCGAAGATCATCTCCAAAGCGGAGGGGCGGTTGGTGCGGCTGGCCGAGGTCGCGGTCACGCCCGAGGCGGAGGCGCTGGCCTCCGTCATCGATAAAGACCCTCGCCTGGTCACCCTCATCCTGGCCGAGTCCGCGGCGGTGCTGCGCACTCGCCCCGGCCTCATCATCGTGGAGCATCGGCTGGGGTTCGTGTGTGCGAACGCGGGCATCGATCGATCAAACGTGGCGGGTGAGGAGGTGGCGCTGTTGCTGCCCGCGGACCCAGACGCCTCGGCCCGTAGGCTGCGCGAGGGCTTGCGGGCCGCTACGGGCGCGGATATCGCGGTGGTCATCAACGACAGCCATGGCCGAGCATGGCGGCTGGGCACAGTGGGCGTGGCCATCGGGGTGGCAGGCCTGCTACCGTTGACGGATCGGCGGGGGGACGCGGACCTGTTCGGGCGGGAGCTGCGGGTGACCGTGCTGGGCGCGGCGGACGAGATCGCGGCCGCGGCCTCGCTGTTGCAGGGCGGGGCCGATGAAGCCCTTCCCCTGGTGCATATGCGCGGCGTCCCCTATGCACCGGGCGATGGTCGCCTGCAAGACCTGTTGCGGCCCAAGGCGATGGATCTGTTTCGAAAATAGCATTCGCGTGGTTTGCAGAGATGATCTCGAAGCCGAGGTTGGCCGAGTTGGCCAATGATGTCAAACGTCAAGCGTCAAACGTAATGACATGACGGATGACGTTTGACGTTGTACGAACTTGGTCGCCCGCGCCAGGATGGCTTGCAGATTTTCATCGGTATCGGCGCTGGCGAGCCCGCCGTTGGACTGTTTCGGTAATCCTTTCATTCGATACGAACGCGTTGCCCCATGCGTACACTCCATCTCATGCGTATGGTCTTTCTCGCACTCTTCCTCCTGCTCATGGCGGGGGCCATTTACGCTTATCTTGACGTTTCTTGCACTACCGTTCAGGATATCGTTACCATCGACGAACTGGAGCCCCGGCCCGCGGCCCTCATCTTCGGCGCGGGAGTGTATCCAAACGGACGGCTGAGTCCGATGCTGGCGGATCGGGTGATGACTGGGGTGATTCTCTATCAGGCAGGGAAGGTGACGAAGCTGCTGATGACGGGGGATAACCGCATCCTCACCTACAACGAGCCCTGGCACATGGCCGATTTCGCCGTCGCCCACGGCGCGCCCGAGGAGGCCATCGCGTTCGATTATGCGGGGCGGCGGACTTATGATTCCTGCTGGCGGGCGAAACATATCTTTGGTCTGGACCAGGTCGTCCTGGTCACCCAAGCCTTTCATCTGCCCCGAGCGCTCTATCTGTGTCGCAGTTTGGGATTGGACGCGGTGGGCGTTGCCGCGGACCGTGGGGTTTATCCCCGGCGCACCCTGCTGTGGCTGAATCTGCGCGAGGTGTTGGCCAGGCTACGGGCCTGGTTCGATGTCCACATTTATCATCCCCAACCCGTGGGCGGCGATCCTATCGACATCTTCTCGCCCGACTATCGGGGCCGGTTCGAGTAAGCGCCTTCCGGCCGCGGGCCCGGCGTCACTCCGCTGATGACTCGGATGGCGCCGGGCAGGACCCGCACATCCACCTCCGTGGGGAAATCGCTCTTAATCTCGCCATCCACCAGCATGGGCAGGGGATCGTCGCTCTCGATGGCCACCCAGGTGCACTGATGATAGTACACGCCCGGTTCATGGGTGTGCGTTCCTTTCATGGTTTTGGGCAGCAGTTTGAACACGCCCAGGCGGGAACGGGCGTCCGCGGTCAGGAAGTCGATCTTGCCGTCGTCCTGTTGGGCGCGGGGGCTGAAGAAATAGACGCCGCCCGTGCGGTAGCCGATGGAGATATAGCTCATGAGGATGGGCCGCTTGGGCATCTCGCCGTCGTCCCAGCGAAAGCCCACTGTAGGCCATTGTGCTTTGAGGATGGCCTTGACCGCGCCCAGAATGTAGCGGGTTTCGCCATGGATGCGCTGGATTTTGGCCGCCTCCATGTTGGCGATGGCCCCCAGGCCCACGATAAAGTCGTTCATGAACACGTGCTGGTTTGCCCGTCCCAGATCCAGCGTGCGCACATGCCTTGCCTCCACCAGGAGGCGGCAGGCGGTTTCGAGATCATCGTCCGGAATGCCGAGCTGGTAAGCGTAGTCGTTGGCCGCTCCCAGGGGAAGGACGCCCAGGGTGGCCTGGGCGACGTCGCCATCCTCCACCAGGCCGTTCACCACCTCGCTGATGGCGCCATCGCCCCCGGCCGCGACGATGGGATCGAAGCCTTGCGTCGCAGCCTCGCGGGCTAGCTCCATCCCGTGACCGGGCCCCTCGGTCTCGACCCAATCGTAGTCATACGCCAGCGCGTCGAGGATGCGGCGTACGTCGGGCGCGCGTCGCTTCGCCCCCCAACGGTTGGCGTAAGGATTAAGGATAATTTTCGCGGGCATGGATTTGACCTCACGCAAAGCCGCCAAAGGCGCAAAGGATGAAGACTGAATACACGTTTGCAGGTGGCAAGCGATCCTCGCAAGTCACCTGCGACCTGCAACTTGCGACTTGCAAACCCTTCAGATTCCTTGCGTTTTGGCGTGGGACTGTCTTGAGTATCCCGTTCATTATAACATGCCTCTCAGCGGTT
>DUEQ01000243.1 GCA_011192085.1 Caldilineae bacterium | reverse complement strand
CTTGAAAAAATCCAAACATCCCTCTCACTTTCACGCAATGGAGCGTAGAAAATGGCAGACAAACCCCTTGTTGTCACAGTCACTGGCGCAGCCGGGCAGATCGGCTACAGCTTGCTTTTCCGCATTGCCAATGGTGACGTCTTCGGGCCCAAACAACCCATCATCCTCAAACTGCTGGAGATCACCCCGGCCATGAAGGCGCTGGAAGGCACCCTGATGGAGCTGGAGGATTGCGCCTTCCCTCTGCTGCACGACATGATCCCCACGGATGATCCCAAGGTGGCGTTTGATGGCGCGAACTGGGCGTTCTTGGTGGGGGCCTTCCCCCGCAAAGCAGGCATGGAGCGGGCCGACCTCATCGACAAGAACGGCCCCATCTTTGTAGAACAGGGCAAGGCCATCAACGCGGTGGCCGCGGATGACTTCCGCGCGCTGGTGGTAGGCAATCCCGCCAACACCAACGCACTCATTTGCGCCATGAATGCGCCCGATGTGCCCAAGGATCGTTTCGCGGCCATGACTCGTCTGGATCACAATCGGGCCAAGAATCAACTCGCGAAGAAAGTGGGCGTCAACGTTAGCGAAGTCAAGCGCATGATCATTTGGGGCAATCACTCCAAGACCATGGTGCCCGACATCTATCACGTCCGCATCGGGCGCAAGAAGGCCATCAACGCGGTGGGCAAGCGCTGGTACAAGAAGGAATTCATCCCTACTGTGGCCACCCGCGGCAGCGCCATCATCCAGGCCCGCGGCGCGTCCTCTGCAGCCTCCGCGGCCAATGCGGCCATCAACGCGGTGCACGATTGGGCCCTGGGCACTCCCAAGGGTGACTGGGTCTCCCTGGCAGTGTACTCCGACGGCTCCCACTACGGCATCCCCGAGGGCGTCATGTACTCCGTGCCCGTCACCCATCCCGGCGACGGCGCCTGGCAGATCGTCGAAGGGTTGGAGATCAACGATGAGATCAAGGAGCAGATGCGCATCACGGGCGAAGAGCTGCTGAAGGAGCGTTCTGTGGTGGAGCACCTGCTGAAGGGTTGACGCCGCCACCTCGTGAGTTCGTTCATCCATGACCGCGCTGGCCGCGGCCAGCGCGGTCTACTAGCCATGATTGCATCCGACATGGCAGCCCACCCACCTGAACAGAAAAGGAGGTGTCGTCCATGAAGTCATTGCTTATCCGCTGGGGCGTGATCGCCGCATCGATATGGATCACCGATTTGATGTTGTCGGGCATGACGATCAAAGG
>DUEQ01000242.1 GCA_011192085.1 Caldilineae bacterium | reverse complement strand
TCTCCTTGGCAAGGAGACGTTCTACCGCTGAACTACGCCCGCATAACTGATGAAGCGATTTTCGGAGAGGACGGGCCAGATGGGGGCGCCCTCAGAGTCAGAGGTGGACCCGGTCGGATTCGAACCGACGATCTCCTCCGTGCAAAGGAGGCGCCTTCCCACTAGGCCACGGGCCCGCGACGGGCGTCCTCTGGTGCCGACGAGAGGACTCGAACCTCCACGACCTTTCGGTCAACAGATCCTAAGTCTGTCGCGTCTGCCAATTCCGCCACGTCGGCGCATGTCGTCGGCATCAGGCTCCGGGAATAAATGGGAGTACTCCCGATTCTGTTCTAGCCGCCATCTGTCTCACGCCCGAGGGCGTGGTGGCTCCTAGCTTGCCGGATGTAACCCGGCCTCGCCGTTGCCACTGCGACGAGACCAAACCCGTTGCCGGGCCTGGCCCACTCGCCTTGCTCCCGGTTGCACGCTCGCCTAGCCGGCCGCATCTCTGCGACCGCTGGTGGGCTCTTACCCCACCCTTTCACCCCTTACCCGCACCTGCTTCGCAGGCCGCTGGCGGGACTACTCTCTGTTGCGGTTGTAGTCACCATGCCGTTACCAGCATGGCGCCCTCACTTCCTGTTTCGTGAGGCAACCTTACCTCCAGAGGAGGTGGGGAGTCGGGAAGTTCCTCTACCGGCCCGAATGACCAGCAGCGGCGGCGCTCCATTTATTCCCGGAGGTCCGGGTCATGTCAAAGTGCTTCAGCGTTGGAAATTATAACATCCGCGAAGGGAGTTGTCAAGATGTCGCCAAATTGAAATGACGTTTGTCGCATGAGGATGTAGGGGAAACGCCCCCAAGTTGGGGGGCGATGGCTACGGCATGGCGATTCTGGGCAAATAGACGCCTGAGAAAGCGGGCTCCGCGACCAAACGATACACCGCGCCCCCCAGGTCCAGCACGTAGAGTTCCCCAGCCTCGTCCTCGCCAAAGGAAGCGATGTTCAAACCGGTTTCCAGGATCGGTTGCGATTCCCAGACGCCTTCCACGTTCTGACGCAGCGCATAGATTCTGCCGCTGCAGAAATCGGCATAGAAATAAACGCCCGTCAACTGCGGATAGGCCCGACCACGATACACATACCCCCCCGTGATGGAGCAGCCTTCGGGATGTGGATATTCCCATACAGGGAGCACTTTCCCGGACGTGTCGCACCCCTCAGGCGGCTCGTAGCAGTGATTGCCCTCCATGGTATCCCATCCGTAATGCTCGCCCCCCTTGCTGTCCGCGGGCTGGAAATCGACCTCCTCCCATTTGTTCTGGCCCACATCCGCGATGTAGAGATCTCCTGTGGCCCGGTCGAAGGAGAAGCGCCAGGGGTTGCGCAGGCCGTAGGCCCAGATCTCCAGACGAGCGTCCTTGCGCCCCACGAAGGGATTATCGGGCGGGATGGCGTAGGTTTCCTCGCCCGAGACCTTAATGCGCAACATCTTGCCCAGCAGGACCTGGAGATTCTCAGCGTTGTCCCAGGGATCGCCCGCCTTGCCGCCATCCCCCATGCCGATGTAGAGATAGCCATCGGGTCCGAACTGAAGTTGGCCGCCGTTGTGATTGGCCGCGGGCTGGTCGATACGCAGGATCTCCACCCCTGTCGTTGGGTCCGCCTGTCGTAAATCGGCTGCGCGATAGCGGGCCACCACGGTGTCCCCGTTTCCCTCTTTGCTGGTGTAATTGACGTAGAACTGCCCGTTTTGCACAAAGTTGGGATCGAAGGCCACGCTGAGCAAGCCACGCTCCGTGGGACCCGAATCCACAATGTCGCTGATATCGAGGAACGGCGTGCGACGAATGCCGCCATGAGCTTCCACTATCCAGATGCGCCCCCCTTTCTCCACCAGGAAGGTGCGGCCACTGCCGTCGTCTGCGTGAGTCAAATAGACAATGTGTCCATCCAACCGGGTGAAGGGCTCAAGCCGCACCGCGGGCGGAAACGCCGCGGCGGGAACGGGCGTGCGCGGTGCGACGGTTGAGGCGGGCGTATGGGTGGGCGTGGATGCGGCGGGGGCCGTAGAAGGCGGCCCGGGTGAAGCCTCCTGGACAATGGGAGGCGTGCGCGGCGCGACGGTTGAGGCGGGCGCATGGGTGGGCGCGGATGCGGCGAGGGCCGTAGAAGGCGGCCCGGGTGAAGTCGCCTGGGCAATGGGAGGCGTGCGCGGCGGCGTGGGCGTGGGTTGCGGAGCGATAAAACCACAACCAGCCAGGAGGATCAGAGGGAAGATAGAAAGCCATAAAAACCGCATCGCGGATCCCAGAGGAAAGGGGAGAGAGAATGGCGAAGCGCTCAGATTTCGGGCAGGAAGCGGCGCATAACCGCCAGGTTTTCGATGGCCTTGCCCGCGCCGACGACCACAGCAGACACCGGGTTGTCGCCCACGTAGCAGGGCACGCCCGTTTCCCGGGTGAGGAGGTTGTCCAGGTTGTGAAGCTGCGCCGTTCCTCCCGTCAGCACGATGCCGCGATCGATGATATCGGAAGCCAGCTCAGGGGGCGTTTTCTCCAATGTCTGTTTGACCGTGTTCACGATCTGGCGCAGAGGCTCGGTCATGGCTTCCATCACCTCCTCGGAGGTAATGGCGATGGTCTTGGGCAGGCCGGTCACCTGATTGCGGCCGCGCACCTCCATGGTCAGCTCATCCTCCAAAGGCAAGGCCGAGCCGATCTGGATTTTCAACTGTTCCGCCGTCTGATCGCCGACGATGAGATTGTATTTCTTGCGGATATAATTGATGATGGCCTGATCAAGCCGATTGCCCCCCACGCGAATGCTACTCCATACCACGATATCGTTCATGGAGACGACCGCGGCTTCGGTGGTGCCGCCGCCGATATCCACGACCATGTTCCCGGTGGGGGTTTGGATGGGCAAGCCCACGCCGTAGGCTGCGGCCAGGGGCTCGGGGATGAGGTGGGCCTCCTTGGCGCCAGCGCTGATGGCCGCGTCGTACACGGCGCGACGCTCAACGCTGGTAACGCCCTTGGGCGAGCTCATCATCACCTGGGGACGGAAAAGTGGATTGCGGCCCACCACCTTGTGGATGAAGTGGCGCAGCATCGATGTGGTGACGAAGTAATCGGCGATGACGCCATCGCGCACAGGCCGAAAGACGCGAATGCTCTCGGGCACGCGGCCGATCATGTCGGCGGCGTCGCTGCCTACGGCCACGATTTTGTTGTCGCGGGTGGAAATGGCCACCACGCTGGGTTCTTGCAGCACCACGCCCTTGCCCACTACATAGACCAGGACGTTGACGGTGCCGAGATCAATGCCGATCTGTTTTTCGAACATACATGCCTCGGGAACGGGTTATACAGTGTGCAATACTCAGT
>DUEQ01000241.1 GCA_011192085.1 Caldilineae bacterium | reverse complement strand
TTTTTCCCCGCACGCTGGCTGGCCCGCTACCTGCCGGGAGTGGGCCTGCTTCAGACGACCTTTCTCGCCAATGCCCTTATCACCATCGCCACTGCACTCCTGCTCGCGGCCATCGTCCGACGGCTGGGATACAGTCAGCCGACGAGCGTCGCGCTGGCTCTTATCTTCGGGCTGGCGACCTTGGCCTGGCCCTACGCCACCCATCTTTTTGGAGAACCCCTCTCCGCGCTCAGCCTCACCATAGCTCTGTGGGCCCTGATCGCATTACAAACCGAGAGTACGCGGCGATGGTCTGCCGTGCTGGGCATAGCGCTGGGCGTGGCCGTAGCGACCAGCGCGGCCTACGCGCTCTTAACACCCTTTTTCATGCTGAGCTGGTTCGTCACCATTGCCCGATCCCCTACCTCAAAGCCACGATCTCTCACTGCTACCGCCCGCCATCTCCTGGCCCTCGCCATCCCCCTCATCCTCGTCGCTGCCTTCCTTTTGTGGTACAACTGGATGCGCTTCGGCAGCATCTTGGACACCGGTTATCACTTTGATTCGGGAGAAGGCTTCAACGGCCCGCTCCTCGCCGGGCTCTACGGCCTCCTCCTCAGCCCCTATCGCGGCATCCTCTACCACCAACCCCTGACCCTTCTAGCCCTTATCGGCTTCATCCCTTTTTGGAGGAGACACCGCCCCATCGCCCTACTGACCGCAGCGGTTGCAGTCACCCTGATACTGATTTTCAGCAAATGGTGGATTTGGTGGGGCGGATTCGCATGGGGCCCTCGATTTCTTGTTCCCCTGGCCCCCTACGTGACATTGTGGACCGCACCGCTCCTACGCCGGTGGTGGGCTTGGCTGGTCATCGCCCTTTCGGCGGGGGTGCAAATCCTTGCGGTCAGCGCCAATTATGTGCTGTGGGAGATCCAACTACGGACGCTCTATCCCACCGACTGGAACGATCCTCTACGTTTCGGCGCACCTGCGACCGACAATCCTCTCCACAGTCCCGTCTTCGGTCAGCTCTACCTGCTAGCTCGGGGACAATGGAACGCTATCCTGGACTTCGCCTGGTGGCAGCCGGAACATGTGTTTTGGTGGATTCCGGTAGCGGGCCTGGGATTGATTGTCACGGCCGCGATGGGCCTGGCGCTCAACTACCGCCGAGAAAAAACGCCTGTTTCCTCCACCCCTCTCCGGCATCGAGCATCACGCGTCGGATATGGGGTCCTGCCCCTCATCCTGATTCCCTTCACCCTTTTCGCCCTGCAAGCATATGCGCAAGATTCCCATTACGGTCAAGCGGGACGGGGCTACCAAACCATCCTGACCGAACTGGAATCAAGTCAGGGGTCTAAGGATACACTGGTCACCGTCGCCCCCTACCATTACCAAATCCCCATGAACTTTTATGACGGCCCTTTGCCGATCTTGGGCTTCGCTGCCCAGCAGCCATTGCGCTCGGAAACCGAAAATCTGTTAAAATGGGCGACAGCACGCGACGGGACCATCTTTCTGGTCACCGCGGGCTTACCGCCAGCAGCTCCGAACAATGGCGTCGAACTGTGGCTTAATGAACGTGCCTATCGGGCCGACGACCGCTGGTTCGACGACTTCCGCCTGCTGCACTACGGCACATCTCTCCCGATCCACACTCTCTCCATTACGGCGACCTGGAACGATCCCTTACGACTGAGTCTAACAGACGTCCGCATCAGCACCCTGCAAATCCGTCCGGGGCAAGTCCTTAATTTGGAACTGGTTTGGCGGCACACAGGTAAACTACCACCTCTCCATCTATTCGCCCAATTGCTGCCTGCCACGCCACCGCCCGTTGCCCAATACGATAGCGCTTTTCCCACCAATGACTGGCCCGCACATGAAGCTCAGACCACTCGCGTAGGCCTATGGATTCCGCCCGATACACCTCCTGGCGACTACACTCTCATCATCGGCTGGTATGAGCCCACCACGGACCGGCGCTTTCCTGTTCATGAGCAGGACTTCCTTCCACTGACAACCATTCACCTTATCGCGAACTAAGCACAGACCATCGTTCCGCACCCCCATCATGCTTGAATCCCTTACATCCCTTTCCCACACACACGATCTAGACGACATCGCGGCCAAAGTCGTCGCAGGCGAGCGCTTGAACTTCGACGATGGCATGCGGCTCTTCCAGAGCTTCGATCTGCTCACCATCGGACAACTGGCCGACCTGGTGAACCGGCGCATCAATGGCGGCGAATACGTCTACTTCAACCAGAACCGCCACATTAACCCCACCAACGTCTGTGCGTTCCACTGCAATTTCTGCTCCTTCGCCCGCCACAGCGACGATGAACCTGGTGCATACACCTGGACGCCCGAGCAGATTCTGGACCGCATCCGCGGGGACGTGCACCCGCGCGTCACCGAATTCCACATTGTGGGCGGCCTGCACCCCAAATTAGGCTTCGAATACTATGAGGAGGTGCTGCGGGCGCTGAAGCGGGAATACCCCCATATCCATCTCAAGGCCTTCACCGGGGTGGAGATCGATTTCTTTGCCCAGATGACGGGCCTGGATCACGAAACCATCCTGCGGCGGCTGATGGACGCGGGCCTGGGCTCCATGCCCGGCGGCGGGGCCGAGATCTTCCACCCCGAGGTGCGTCGGCGCATCTGTCCTGAGAAGGCGGACGCGGAGACCTGGCTGGCGGTGCATCGCACGGCCCACAAGCTGGGCCTGCGCACCAACGCCACCATGCTCTATGGCCACATCGAACGCTACGAGCATCGAGTGGATCACCTGCTGCGGCTGCGGGCGTTGCAGGATGAGACGGGCGGATTCCAGACCTTCATCCCCCTGCGCTATCATCCCGAAAACAACAACCTGGGTCGCCAGCTCGACTGGACCAGCGCCCACGACACCCTGAAGACCATGGCCGTCAGCCGCATCCTACTGGACAACTTCCCCCATATCAAAGCCTACTGGGTCATGCTCACCCCGCCCATCGCCCAGCTCTCCCTCCATTTCGGCGCGGACGACATCGACGGCACCGTGGTCGAGGAGAAGATCTATCACGATGCGGGCGCGACCACCGAGGAATTCCTGGACAAATTCGACCTGCTGCGTCTGATCAAAGCCGCGGGCAAAACGCCCGTGGAACGGGATACCCTCTACAACGTCATAGAAATCTATGACAAGCCATTGGAGACTTACGCTCCTGCCAGCCGCAAGACCCGCCGCGGCAAGCTCAAAGTCACTCACATCGATCTCAACTGATCACCGCTCACTGATTACTGATCACTGAAAATGCCCTCCCTGCCCATTTCCACCAGCTACGCCTACTACGAAGAACTGATCACCGCCATCGACCTGGCCCGCCAGGCGGGCGATCTGCTCCTGCGCATCCACCGCACCGGCCCTCGCCAGGTGCGCGCCAAAAAAACCGCGGTGGACATGGTCACCGAGGCGGACACCGCCAGCCAAACATTGATCCTGGAGGCCCTCACCGCCCGATTCCCCGACCACAGCATCCTGGCGGAGGAGGAGGGCGGGGATCAGCAGCATGGCGTTCGGGCCTTATGGCTGGTGGATCCGCTGGACGGCACCACCAACTTCGCCAGCCGCTTCCCCATCTTCGCGGTCTCCATCGCCCTGTGGGTGGATGATGAACCTGTGGTGGGCGTCATCCAGGATGTGGTGCGGAAGCGCACCTATTGGGGCGCGAAGGGTCAGGGCGCATGGCTGGGCACGCCCGATAAGCTGGATGACCTGCCCATGCACGTCTCGCAGACGCAGGAGCTGGGCCAAAGCCTCATCGCCACCGGCTTCCCCTATGGTCGAGCCACCCTGGCCGACAACAACCTGGCCGAATTCAATCACCTCATGCCCCGAGTGCGAGGGGTGCGCCGCGCAGGCGCGGCCGCGTTGGACCTGGCCTGGGTGGGCGACGGTCGGCTGGACGGCTATTGGGAAGCCCACCTTTCGCCCTGGGACTGGGGCGCGGGCGTGTTGCTGGTGGCCGAGGCGGGCGGCGTTGTCACCGATTATCAAGGCCAGCCCTGGCAATTGGGCAAGGACCAGATGGTCGCGGCCAATCCCCATCTCCACGAAAAACTCTTGACCGCTGTCCAGACGGCCCGCCGCAACGCGGGTCTGACCTGATCGACCGCGCGACGAACCGACTACGCGCCTCCCTCATGTACATCACCGACAGCAGAAAGCGTCAAAAAGCCAGGCGCCGAAAACGCGTTTTCGTCACCCTCGCCCTGCTGGGCCTTGTCATCTTCCTGGTGTATCGACAAGACCCCAGTTGGATGATCAACCCCTTTGAACCCACCCCTACGCCGACCACATCCCCCGCGGTGTATCTGTTGAATGCGGAGCTGGCGGCGTCGGAAGGGCGGCTGGCCGACGCCATCGATTCCTATAAGCAATATCTGGCCCTGGTTCCGGATGACGCCGCGATCTGGGCTGCGGTGGCGCGCTGGCAGATCTGGCAAGGGGATGAGGAGGACGCGCTGGTCAGCGCACAGAAGGCCGTCGAGTTGAACAAGGCGGACCCTCTGGCCAATGCGGTGTACGCCTGGGCGCTGGACTGGAATGGCCGCATCGATGATGCGATCTCGGCGGCTGTGCACGCCATCGATCTCAACCCCAGCCAGGCTGAAGCCCGCGCCTACATGGCGGAGATCTACGCGGACGCCGGGAATTGGCCGCGGGCGCTGGAGGAAGGAAATGAGGCCGTGCGCCTCAACCCTCAGAGTGTGGACGCCCGTCGAGCCCTGGGCTATGTGTTTAACAGCCAGGGGCAATATGAAAAAGCCATCGAGCAATATCAGGAAGCGATTCGCATCAACCCAAATCTGCCCCGATTGTATTAT
>DUEQ01000240.1 GCA_011192085.1 Caldilineae bacterium | reverse complement strand
TGATGGATGGCAAACGATAGTTGTCAGGACATATTATCCTCCTCCCTCTAGCAGCTATCGTTCATCGTCATCTTCACATCAACGCGATCTACTCGTTCAAGGGAATGACAATGTGATCCGCGAGGACGCGGCCTTCGTCATCCACAAAGGGCACGCGTCGCCCGGTGAGGGGATCGTAGAGGCCCACTGCCAGGCCGAAGGGACCTTCAGCATCGGTGTCGGGGAAGGGAAAGGCGTGGACGTCGGCGATGGTCTCCCCCGCGACCCACGAGGTGGTGGGATGCTCGCCGTCCGCAGGCTCCCGGTCGTGCTGCGCCAGGATGGTTCCCGCCTGGTCGATGAGATGGACGAAGACCGAGTAATGGATGTCGGTGGAGCCTGCGGGCCGCCAGTAGAGGATGAGATTGATGGGCGCGCCCGGCTCGGTCCGAGCGACGAGATCATATCCCGCCAACTTGTGTCCGCCCTGCAAGGTCAGGTTCAGAGGATGCTGCGGATGGGGCGGCACGACATCGTGAGGCCGGGCCTCGACCGCGACCTTGCCCAGCGCCAGCGCGTCCTCCTTGCCCCAGGCCATGCGCTTGCCCGACGCGGGATCGAACAACCCCGCGATCATGCGGTACTCGCCCGGCGGCAGGTCCGCGGGCACGCGCAACCGGTGCTGGGTGCGTAGGGGCGCATCGGGCCATTGGGTGGTGGGCAGCCAGGCCAGGGGCGGCCCCTCCATCCCGGCGACCATTTGGCCGCTGTCATCCAGCAGTTGCAGAAAGAGATAACGCTCGGGCGTCAACGGCCCATGAGGCCGCCAGTAGAGGGTGACGGCAATGTCATCGCCCGTCAACCAGGGTCCCCCACCTCTATCATACCCCAAAAAGTCCATCCCCGTTCCGCTGGCCTGGAGAGGATGATGGGGCATGGGCATGACAGGCGGGAGGTCGGTGAGCGCGAGGGTCTCCAGCCAGACGTCGGGCGCGGGGTTGGGGCCCGCGGTGGCGATGGGGCTGAGATCGGGCCACAACAGGGCCATAATCAGGTCGTAGTCGCCCGGCGGCGCGCCCGCGGGCAAGGTGAGGCCGATACGGTCCACGTCGCGCCAAGGCGCGGGCGCATCGGCCGCGAGGGCGGGCCAGGGATGACCAAAGGGGGTGACGTCGCGTTGGGCCCAGCGTTGACCATCGAGCCCCCGAAGCCAGAGGGAATAGACAAGCTGTGCAGGCGAGAGGGACTTCTCGCCCCGCCAGTGCAACTCGAAGAAAACGCGATAGGGGGTTTTCACAAACCAGCCCTCTGTCAGACTGACGCCGTTGTCCCATGCTTGCGGCGTGATGAGTTCGGTTCGATGCCCGGCCTTGCGCGGCTCATCCCAACCCGTCAGCCGCGTCTTCTCTCCAAACCACCGGTTCATCAACTGATAGCTGTGCTCGCCCAGATAGGCTTCCACCTTCCGCTCGAAGATGCCGCCCAGGGAGAGATGCTCGGGGAGCCAGACGCCGCCCAGCTTCCGCAAGCTGTCCAGAGTCTCCTGCACCGCGGGCGACCAGTCGGGATCGGGGCTGAGGACGATGGGCGTGACCTCGCTCCGAGCGGGCGTCCAGCCTGCATCCGCGTTGACGAGTTCGGCCTGAAGGTGGGAGGGCAAATAGGCCAGGAAATAGCCTGCCTGCCAGGGATAGATGACAAAGACGCTGTCCGCGGGGCGCAGGTTCTTCGCCACGGTCTCGATGAGGGGACGGTAATCGCGGTCCGCGTAGCGGGGCGTCGTGTAAAAAGCCGCAAGGCTGACGCCCTGCGCGACGAAAAGCGAGGCTAGGAAGATCCCACCCGCGGGCCGAGATTCCTCCCACAGGCTGCGGACGCCCAGGGCCAGCAACAGCCACAGCGCGGGCGCGGCGAAGAAGAGCACGCGCTCGAAATGTTCGGGGATAAAGGGCGCTCGCACTTGCTGGATGAACCCGCTCGCCAGTGCAACCGCGAGCGCCATCCCCAGATACATCACCCCCATCCTCACTGACGCTCCCCTCGCAGACTGATGACTGAATACAGAATATCGATTACTGAACACGCGCCACGTCAGCGCCGCCAACGGGGGGATCAACAAAAGCAACGCCCACATCCACCATGCACTCGTCCATCCCTCCAGATGCCCCACTGTGAACGCGCTCAAGTGGCGCCCCAAATAAGCCATTAGGGGCAAGGGCGCGTCATTGTCTTTGACGACCTTATTGGGGACATAGCTGAGCAACTGCGGGCCCGCGTACAGCGCCCAGGGCAGATACAGCAATCCCACGCCGACCAGGCTCGCCAGAAACGCCTTCCATCGCGCTCGGCGGACGAGGAGCGCCCACAAAAATTGGGTGACGGGCAGGAGAACAAACACATACAGCGTGTAAAGCCCCGCCAGCACGCTCAACCCATACGCCACGCCCCACTTCCAATCTCCCTTTGCTTTCTCTTCCCTTTGCGCTTCTGCCCCTTCGCGCGAAATCCATCCCCAGCGCCAGCCTGTCCACAGCGCGGCCAGACTCAGCGTCGCGGCCAGGCCATACATCCGCACCTCCTGGCCGTAGTAGATCGCCATGGGATTCACCGCAACCAACAGCGCAGCCAGGCAACCCGTGGTGCGATCCCGCATGTCTCGCCCGAGGACGTAGGCCAGGGGAATCGCGGGCAGGCTGACCAAAACGCTGAACAGACGCAGGGCGAGGGGACTCAGTCCAAACGCCCGGCTCCAGCCATGCAGCAGCGCATAGTACAGGGGCGGATGGATGTCCGCCGCGGTGCGGGCCAGCATCTCGACCAGGGGTTGGGCCGCGAACCAGACCGTATACCCCTCATCCCACCACAACGGCTGAAAATCCAGACGCGCCAGGCGCAGCCCCAACCCCAACAGCATGATCAGGATCCACGGCAAGATAGGGGAGCGAAAGCGGGAGGAAGACATGGGTTGGTGAACGATCAATCAGGAGACCCGCCATCGCGATAGCCGATAACTCGGGCGGGGGAGCCCACGGCGATGGCTAGGGGCGGGATGTCCTTGGTCACGACCGCGCCCGCGCCAATGACCGCACCCCGTCCGATGGTGACGCCATCCATGACCATGACGCCCACGCCCAGCCACGCGTCATCCTCGATGACGATGTCTCCCCTGGTGGTGAGGGGCTGTTTGGCGATGGGCCTGTCCAGGTCGGTGATGCCGTGTTGGTAGGGATAGAGCGCGCAGCGGGGGGCAAGCTGGACGTGATCACCAATGCGGATGTTGCCCAACGCCGCGGTGAGATTGCATCCCGACTGGATATGCGTGTGCTGACCAATGACGATCTCGCCCCCGCGAATGGTCTCGAAGATGGTGTAGCGCTGCACCGAGGAGTAGTCGCCGATGCGGATGCCGCCGCCATCGCGATGGGCGTAGAGGGTGACGTGGTCGTCGATGAACACCATCTGGCCGAGATGGAGGCTCGGGCAGTGGATGTCCGCGTGGGGCGAGATGAAGCTGCGTTTGCTCAGGTTGATCAATGTCCGACGGGCTTTGTACGGCCCGACCAGCTTCATGGCACAGCGCAGAAAGAGGCTGCCCGCCAGGGGCAGGCCAGCGAAGGCGAGGAGGAGCTTGATCAGGCGAAGGCGCATGGGGCTCCGAGGTCGGAGATCGGAGGTCAGAGGTCGGAAGCGAGGATGGCGGCCAGAAATTCCGCGGGGTGGAGGAGGCGGGGCGTGTCCTTGCCCTTGAACAGCGGTCCCAGCCGCCAGAGGCAACCAGGCTCGTGCACGAGGATGGCGTCCGCCCGACTGTGCAGCAGGGGCGCGGCCACGGTCTCGGCAATGGCCGCGGCAATGTCGGGATGCCGACGCGAGAGGCCGTGACTGAAGCTGCAACAGCGCGCGGGGGACGGCATGATGGTCAGGTCGGGAATCGCCTCGAACAACGCGCGGCAGTTTTCACATGGGGGCGCGCCACACACATCGAGCAGAATGATGCGGCCCTGATAGCGTAACCGGGGTAGGAGCGCATCGGTCTGCTCCCCCACCAGCGCACACCAGCTTTGGGTTTTGCGGGCCAGTCGCCGGGCATCGTCGCCCAGGGGATCATCGGCCAGCAGGTCGGGAATGCGATCCCGGAACATGGTCAGACAGGCGGTGGAGGGCGTGACCACGGCCTCTGCGTTCGCAAACAGACGCACGGTGCGCCGGGCGGCATCCCGAGCCGCGTCCTCGAAGCCCGCCTCCCACGGGGGCAAGCCGCAACAGGTCTGTCCCCTGGGGATACGCTGCTGCCAGCCCAACGCCTGGCCCACGCGTTGCATGGCCTGCATCAATTGCGGACGATGGGCTTGAACCAGGCAGGGCGCGTGGAGGGCGATCATACGAGAAGGCGAATGGGCGAAGGAGCAACAAGGCGATCACGCGACCAAGCGGACGAAGCGGCGTTTGCCCTTTTGCAGCACGCTGCCTTCCGAGCCCGGCTGCGGGCGCAGGGTGATATCCCGCACGATTTCGCCATCCAGGCGCACGCCGCCGCCCTTGATATCGCGCTTGGCCTCGCCCCGGCTTTTGGCGAATCCCGCGCGCACCAGGAGGTCCACTATCGTATCCTCCGGCTCCACCTGGAGCGCGGGCATCTCGTCGGGCAGCTCTTTTTTCTGGATGGTGCGAATGAAGTACGCCTCGGCCCGCCTGGCGTCCTCCTCCGAGTAGAACAGGGTCACGATCTCCCGGGCCAGCATCATCTTCAGGTCGCGCGGGTGGATTTTACCCGCCTCCAGGTCGGCGAAGAGGCGCTCAATCGTGTCGGGGTGCCAGCTGGTGACCAGTTCCGCGTAGTTGCGCATGGCATGGTCGGGGATGGACATGATCTTCCCGTACATTTGCTCAGGGGGCTCGGTGATGCCGATGTAGTTGCCCGTGCTCTTGCTCATGCGTTCGTGGCCGTCTGTGCCCACGAGGATGGGCGTGGTCAGCGCAATTTGTGGACGCAGCCCGAAAACCTCCATCAGTTTTCGTCCCGCCATGAGGTTGAAGAGTTGGTCGGTGCCGCCGAGCTGGACGTCGGTGCGCAGGGCCACCGCGTCATAGCCCTGCATGAGCGCATAGAAGAACTCGTGCAGCCAGATGGGGTCGCCCGCGGCGTAACGCTTGGCGAATTTGTCGCGGGCCAAAAATTGCTGTACGGTGAAGTGGCTGGCCAGGCCGATGACATCTTGGAAGCTAAGCTTGCTCAACCATTCGTGATTGTATCGGATCTCGGTGCGTTCCGGGTCCAGCACCCGAAAGGCCTGCTGTGCGTAGGTCTTGCCCTTTTCCATGGCCTCTTCCAGGGTCTGTTGAGGCCGGGCGCTGTCTTTGTCGCTGGGGTCGCCCACAATGCCGGTGAAGGTGCCGATGAGGAAGATGACGTGGTGCCCCAAATCCTGGAACTGGCGCAGTTTGCGCATGGTCACGGTGTGACCCAGGTGCAGGTCGGGCGAGGAGGGATCGTAGCCGCAGTAAACTCGTAGGGGACGGCCCGTGTCGCGACTCTCCTGCAGACGCTGCCGTAGCTCCACCTCCATGTTCTTGTAGGTTTGAGCGTCGCCGAAATCGACGCCCCGCATGAGGATGGTGAGTTGTTCGTCGACGGGTGGGAATGAAGTCATGGTGCGATGATGAAGGAAGAGAGAATTATGGCGTTTCAGAAAGGAGCTTATGAGCCATTTTCAAGACCATGCTTTTGCTCATCTGGCCTTCGATCTTGCCCCGAAGGATGCCGTTACGGTCGATGAACCAGGTGGTGGGCATGTGCTTGAGCTGATAGAGGGAATTCACTGTGGCGTCGGGGGAGATGATGATGGGAAAGGTGAGGCCATGCTCCTCGGCAAACGCCCGCACCTTCTCCGGCTTCTCCTCGACATTCAGGCCGATGATCACGAAGTCCTCACCTTGAAGCTCTTCATAAACTTCCTGCAGGTCAGGGAGTTCGGCCACGCAAGGGGGGCAATAGGTTCCCCAAAAGTTGAGAAAGAGGACCTCTCCTTGATAGTCGGACAGGGAAATCATATTGCCGTCGGGCGTGGGCAGGGTGATGTCGGGGACGGGTTCGGTCCCGTTGAGGTCGGGTAGGGGCGCGGCGAAACTGCCACAGCCGGAGAGAAGGAAGGCGGGAAGCAGAAGAAGGGGTAGGATGAGGGCAACGATCCGTTTCATAAGGTATTGAAGGTATTGATGCATGGCAAGTTGTTGTTCGTAGTCGACCAGCGCCTTGCCTCTGGCAGCTGGCT
>DUEQ01000024.1 GCA_011192085.1 Caldilineae bacterium | reverse complement strand
CACTTCATCAACCGAGGTAAATCAAAATGAAAGGCTTAGTTCTTGACGCAAAATGGGACCCCCGCCCTGACTATAAGGTCAGCGAGTGGGAGAAGGAAACCGGCAAGGCCATCTCAGGCAGCAATGTGTGGCGCTACCCCAAGCTGGAGGTGCGCGACTGGTCCGATCCCCAGGTGGGCCCCCACGATGTGCTGCTGGAGGTGCAGGCCTGCGGCGTCTGTGGCTCCGATATGCACTTCTACGAGACCGATGAAGACGGCTACATCCTCTATCCCGGCCTCACCCGCTTTCCCACCATCCTGGGACACGAGTTCTCCGGCAAGGTGGTGGAGGTCGGGCCCGAGGTCACGACCCTGAAGCCCGGAGATTATGTGACGGTCGAGGAGATGATCTGGTGCGGTCGCTGCACCCCCTGTCGCAATGGTTATCCCAACCACTGCGAGAACCTGGAGGAGATCGGGTTCACCATCCCCGGTGCGTTCGCCCAATACATCGCGGTGGATGAGAAGTTCTGCTGGAAGGTGGACGGCATTCTGGAGCGCTTCGGCGAGAAGAAGGGGGTGGAGATCGCAGCCCTGACCGAGCCGACCTCGGTCTCCTACAATGCCATCTTCGAGCGGGGCGGCGGCATCCGACCCGGTCACTTTGTCTCCGTCTTCGGCACGGGCCCCATCGGCCTGGCCGCGGTGGGCCTGCTGGAGGCCGCGGGCGCGGGCCTCATCGTCGCGTTCGAGGTCTCGCCCGAACGACGGGAGCTGGCCAAGCTGGTGGGCGCGGATTACGTCTTCGACCCGCGCGAGGTCTCGCCTCACGAGACGCTCATGGAATTGAGCAAGGGCGAAGGTTTCAACATGCATGTAGAGGCCGCGGGCGTGCCCCATCTCACCGTGCCCGAAATGGAAAAGGCCCTGGCCATCAATGGCAAGATCGTACAGATTGGCCGCGCGGCCAAACGAGTCCCCATGTTCCTGGAGGTCCTGCAAGTGCGGCGCAGCCAGGTCTTTGGCGCGCAGGGGCATTCGGGCCATGAGACCTTCCCCAATGTGATCCGCATGGTCGCCTCGGGCCGATTGGACCTGAGCCCTATCATCACCGCTCGCTATAACCTGGCCGAGACCGTAGACGCCATCGCCAAGGCCACGGAGCGTCGCGATGGCAAGATCATGGTCCGACCGCAGTGGTAAAGGGCAAGTAGCAAGTAGCAGATAGCAGGCGGCGGGTGGCGGGTGGACTGGACGCGTGAGCAATGCCCTTGCCGCCCGCCGCATGCACGCCAATAGCGCTACTGCCCCTCCCTGCCCTGCTCCAAGCGACGCCCAAACCCGGAGTCAACCATGTCTGAAACCATTACCCTGGGACTCATCGGCGCGGGGCGCATTGGCCGCATCCACGCTGAAAATCTCACCCGACGCCTACCTGGCGCCCGGCTGCTGGCCGTGTCCGACATCTTCGAGGAGGCCGCGCGTCGGGCCGCGGCGGATTACGACATCCCCTTCGCCTACAAAGACCCCCGTCGCATCTTCGATGACCCCGAGATCGACGCAGTGGTCATCTGCTCCAGCACCGACACCCACGCCGATTTCATCGAGCAGGCCGCGGCCGCGGGCAAGCACATCTTCTGCGAAAAGCCCATCCATCTCAACCTGGAGCGCATCGACCGGGCCCTGGACGCGGTGGCGAAGGCGGGGGTGAAGTTGCAGATCGGTTTCAACCGTCGTTTCGATCCCAGCTTCCAGCGCGCTCGTGAGCTGGTGGCCTCAGGAGCGATCGGCGACCCCCACATCCTCCGCATCACCAGTCGCGATCCCGCGCCGCCCCCCATCGATTACATCAAGGTCTCGGGCGGCATCTTCCTGGATATGACCATCCACGACTTCGACATGGCCCGCTACCTTATCAGCGACGAGGTAGCCGAAATTTACGCCGCGGGCGAAGTCATGGTGGACCCGGCCATCGGCGAAGCGGGGGACATCGACACCGCGCTCATCACCCTCAAGTTCCGCAACGGCGTCATCGGCGCCATCGACAACAGCCGACGCGCGGTCTATGGCTACGACCAGCGGGTCGAGGTGTTCGGCTCGGAGGGCGTGGTCATGGTTGGGAATGTGAAGCCCAATCAGGCCGTGGTGGCCGACGCGGCGGGCGTGCACAGCGCCAAACCTCTCTACTTTTTCCTGGAGCGCTACGCGGAGGCCTATGTGGCCGAGATAGAGGCATTTCTCGACGCCCTGCGTGAGGACAAAACCCCGCCAGTCACGGGCCTCGATGGCCGCATCCCCGTGGTCATGGGCTACGCAGCGTGGGAGTCGTATCGTAGCAATCGCCCCGTTCAGGTGAAACTGGCCGATTGAACTGAGCTCCCTCGATACAATCGGCGTTACAACCTGCGTCAAGGGTAAAACGTCAAACGTCATATCTTGTTGCGAAAGCTATCGTGACGTTTGTCATCCTCTAGAATGCCATATCGCATTTCTT
>DUEQ01000239.1 GCA_011192085.1 Caldilineae bacterium | reverse complement strand
TTTAAGCTTAGTTAATTCTAATTCCACAGAGCAATGAAATTGAAGATGACCAGGGTGATGATGCCCGGCTGAGCGATGGGCAGCATGATCTTCCAGAAAGCCTGGATCTCCGAGCAGCCGTCGATCTTGGCCGCATCCTCCAGCTCCGAGGGCAGGGAGCCGAAGAATCCGGTGAGGAGGAAGACGGAAAAGGGATGCTGATGCCCGCGTAAATGAGGATCAGTCCTGGCACGGTCCCCACCAGCTTCAGCCGCAGGAAAGTAATGAACAAGGGGATGATCAGCATCCGACCCGGGATGCCCAGTCCGGCCATGAACATGTTATAGAACAGAATGCGGCTGCGAAACTTGAAGCGGTCCATATGCCTCCCGCCGCGGCCATGCGCGTGGATGGCTCGCGCATGCTGACCAAGGGCCGCCGCACCCTCCTCGAACGCTGGTTTCTTCCGCCCCTGTGGCTGCGCCTGCCCCTGCGGGATGTCATCCGCAATCGTCGCCGCACCCTGACCACCGTAGTGGGGGGCGCCTTCAGCTTCATGATGACTCTCATCGGCCTGGGCATGTTGGATTCGATGAACTACATCCTCGACCGCAATTTCCGCGATGTGGAAACCTGGGATGCGCTGGTGTTCTTCAACGCGCCGCAAACGCCTGCCGCGTTGCAACGGGTGGCCGTCATTACGGGCGTAAAGCAGGCCGAGCCCGTCATCCAGATCCCGGCCACCCTTCAGGCCCATGGCCGCGAAGCGGACGCGTTCATCATCGCCATCCAGGCCGAAGGCAGCATGCACGTCTTACAATTGCCCGCGGGCGTCTCCTCGCAAACAGTCCTGACCGACGGCTACATGGCCCTCAGCCCCTATCTGGTGGAAACGCTGGGCCTGGCGCCGGGCGACAAGGTCAACGACAGCAGTTTTCTAGGGGAGACCGCGTTCATCTACGAAACCACAACCGACGAGCTGGGCGGCTCCCTCGCGTATATCGCCAATGAGGAGGCCCAGCGTCAGATCGGCGCGCCAATGGATGTGTTCAACAGCCTCTGGTTGATCACCCTCCTTCCGGGCCTGTTCCTGGGGTGGATGGGGAACGCGTGGATTATCTCCACCTTCAACACCGAGATGATCCACCTGGCTCCCTACATCATCCCCGCCAGTTTCGTGTGGACGAGCCTGGGCATTTGGGTCATCATGTTGCTTTCCACCCTGCCCGCCATCCGCCATATCAACCGTCTCAATCTGGCCGAGGCGACGAAGATGATCACATAGCGCCTGTCAACAGGCTACGCCTCCCAGGTCGAGCTGCACCCCCTCGGGCAGGGTGATGGTGCGTCGGTTGGGATCGAGATGGATATCGCGCCAGGCGGCGGCGGGAAGGCGCGGCGGAGCGAGGGGAGCGTCTTTCAGGTCCCGCCCCGCGATCCGCTCGAAGGAGCGATCATACCCGGCCTGGATCAACGCCCGACCGACGGTGGGATCGAAGAGGCCGTCGGTGGCCCGGGCCGCGTCCAGGGCCGCGGTCGTGACCTGCCACAGCAGCTCTCCGGCCCGATAGGGCTTCCCTGCCGCAGCGTTGAGACGGCTGAGATCGCTATCGGGCCGGAAGCGGCTGAGCTCCCGCTCCACCCGCTGCATCCAACGCTGCACCTCCAGCAGGGCCTGCCTGGCGCCCGAGTCCTCGGTGAGGACCCAGGCGCTTATCTGGCAGTTCATGGCCCGAAAGGCGTGTGTGTGGGTTGAGAGAGAAGAAGGCATGGGGCTTAGCGGCTGGAGCGGGTGCGAACGACTGGGCGCTGGATGACGGGTTGGGGGACTGCGGGGATGGAGGCCAGGGCCATAATGTCAGGGGCGGGGGCGGTCGCGGCGGGGGAGAGGGCCGCATTATCGGTTCGCGTGGCCGAGAAGGCCAGGCCCGCCCAGCCACCTAGGGAGCCGCCCAGGGCCAGGGTGAGCAACAAGGCCCGAGCGCCAACGGGTTTGGCGGGCTTCTTGCGCCGCTTGCGACTGACGGGTTGAACTGAGCGGGGATCTCCTGAATCACGGGTTGGGTTTCATTTCGGCTCGCCCGTGGTGAAGTCTCCGTCAAGCCCATGTTAAGGGGATGTTAAGCGCGCTCCCCGCCGCTGATCTCCGCGAAGCCGTCGCATGGCGGGCGCGCCCAACCGCCATGATCAGCAACGCCCGATGCTTCTTGGATGAGACGATGGGCGATAGACGATGCCCCTCGTCCACAACCGCCATCGCCTATCATCCATCGTCCTTCCAGTTGTATCGGCAGGACGACGCCTGGGTTTTTTACGGCAACACCTTGCCCGGATTGAGGATGCCGCGTGGATCCAGAGTCTGCTTGAGCTGGCGCATGACCTCCAGGGCCAGGCCGTGTTCTCTGGCCATGAATTTGCGCTTGCCCAGGCCCACGCCGTGCTCGCCCGTGCAGGTGCCCTCTCGTTCCAACGCCAAGCCTACGAATGCATCGTTGAAGGCCAGGGCGCGCTGACGGGCTTCATCATTCTCGGGCGGGTAGAAAACGATGGTGTGGATGTTGCCATCCCCCGCGTGACCCAGCAGGCTGCCCACCACGCCCATCTCCTCCATCAGCGCCGCGGTGCGGGCGATGAGTTCGGGGTAATGGGAGATGGGCACGGCGGCATCGCCCACCAGGAAGCTCTGACCCGCGAAGTAGCGGACATGGGCCTCGAAGAGATGATGCCGCGCATGCCAGATGCGGGCCCGTTCCTGCCGCCCCACGCCTGTGTCGAATCCCTGGGCGCGATGTTCCTGGCACAGCTCCCGCACCATGTCCAGGGTGTCAGCCAGCGCGGTTTCGTGGCTGGAAGCGAACTCCATGAACAGTGCGGGCTGCTCGGGAAAGGGAGGGATGTCGGGGTCGGTGTTGAGGATTTTGACCGCGGTGGCGTCTAGCAGCTCCAGCGCGGCGGGCTCCAACCCCGCGCCGATGATGTCGAACACGGCTTCGGCCGCGTCCGCCACGGTGGGAAAGCGGGCCACGGCCGCGCTGACATGCGCGGGGATGGGGGCGAGCTTGAGGGTGGCTTCGGTGATGACGCCCAGGGTGCCCTCGGAGCCCACGAAGAGATGGGTAAGGTCATAGCCCGCGCTTTGTTTCACCGACCGGGAGCCGGTGCGAATGACCCGTCCGTCGGCCAGGACGACCTCCAGAGCCAGGACGTTGTCGCGCGTGGCCCCATACTTCACGGTGCGGATGCCCGCAGCATTGTTGGCCAGCATGCCGCCGATGCTGGCGTTGGCGCCGGGGTCGGGCGCGAAGAAGAGGCCATAGCGAGCCAGGATTTTGTTCATATCCTTGTACAATACGCCCGGCTGCACGGTGACCTGGAAATCCTTGTCGTGGATGGTGAGGATTTGGTCCATGCGGCTGAGGTCGAGGACGACGCCGCCGGCGACGGGGATGGGATTGCCCTCGATGCTGGTGCCCGCGCCCCAGGGGGTGACGGGGATACGCGCGTCATAGGCCAGCCGCAGGGTCTGGCTCACCTCCTCGGTCGTCAGGGGCCAGACCACCGCGTCGGGCAGGTGGGGTTCGTGCGCGGACTGGTCGCGAGCGTGTTGCTCCAACACCGCCCGATTGACGCTGATGCGGTCTTCGGGATAGATGGCTTGCAGTTGGGGGAGGATGGCATGGATGGCGGACATGTGGATTACCTGATTTTCCATGGGCGTTTTAGAGCCTGTTTCAGAAATAGACGATAGTCCATGAACGATAGAGGGTGGCTTTCATG
>DUEQ01000238.1 GCA_011192085.1 Caldilineae bacterium | reverse complement strand
TCAATTCCAACTTCCGCTATTGGGGGGATGAAGATACATTGGTGATTGAACGTGGCGAAGGTGCATATGTGTGGGATATGGATGGCAAGCGGTACATCGACTACCGCCTAGGCTTTGGCCCCATCATCCTGGGGCACGCCTATCCCGCGGTGGTGGAGAAGGTGCGCGAGGCCATCGGCGACGGCACGGTTTTCGCCTGGACCACGCCCTTGGAGATCGAGGTGGCGGAGCGTCTGACCCGCATGACGGGCAATGACAAGGTGCGCCTGACCAACACCGGCTCCGAGGCGACCATGCACGCGCTGCGCATCGCTCGGGCCTACACCAACCGCGAGAAGTTCATCAAGTTCGAGGGATGCTACCACGGCCAGGCCGATTATTTCATGTTCAGCACCGCGTCGGCCAACAAGCGTATGCTGGGCTCCCGTCGCAGCCCCATCTCCGCGCCCACCACCAGCGGCATTCCGCTGGGCATCCACGAGTATGTCATTTCCCTGCCCTTCAATGATTTCGAACGCCTGGAGGAAACCATCGAGAGCAAATGGCATGAGATCGCGGCGGTGTTCGTGGAGCCGGTGCTGGGCAACGCCGCAGGCATCTTCCCCCTGCCCGGCTATCTGGAGAAAATCCGCGAGCTTACCGAGAAGTATGGCATCGTCCTGGTCTTCGATGAGGTGAAGACGGGATTCCGCCTGGCCAACGGCGGCGCGCAGGAATACTTCGGCATCAAAGCTGACCTGGCGACCTACGCCAAGGCCATGGGCAACGGCTTCCCGGTGGCAGCCATCGCGGGCAAGGAAGAAGTCATGATGACCATCCAGCCCGGAGCGATGGCCCACGGCGGCACCTATTCGGGCAATGGCGTGGCCGTGGCCGCGGCCGCAGCCACGCTGCAAACCCTGGAAGAGGAGCCAGTTATCGAGACCATCAACCAGCGGGGCCAGCGGCTGATGGACGGCATCGACCAGATCCTCCATGACGCAGGCATCCCCCACGTGGTGACGGGCGCGCCCGCGATGTTCAGCCTCTTCATTGGCGGCGACGAAATGCCCACCGATTTCCGCGGCTATCTGGAAGGGGACGGCGATCTGTATGAGGCGATCGCGATGGAGCTCATCGCCCGCGGAGTTCAGCCCGATTCCGACGGCCGCGAGCCCTGGTTCCTGTGCTACGCGTTGAGCGAGGAGGACGTGGATTACACGCTAAACGCGTTCGCGGAAGCAGTGAAAGCAGTCAAAGCATAAAAACATCCGCAAAAACCACGAAGAGACGTAGAGAGGAAGGCACGAAGGAGGTCATTGAGTTTTTTCGTGGCAAAATCGCTCAATAGGAGGATTTGATGTACGGATATACCGGCAAAATCCTGCACGTCTATCTCGATGACGGTCGGCTGGAAGTGGAAACGCCGCCCGAGGATTTCTATCGCAAGTACGCGGGGGGCACAGGGTTCGGCCTCTATTATCTGCTCAAGCACACGCCCGCGGGAGTCGATCCCCTTTCGCCTGAGAACACCCTCACCTTCGCCATCAGCGGCCCTACGGGCGCGCCCATCTCGGGCCAGAGCCGCCTCACCATCAACGCCAAATCGCCCCTCACCGGCGCGGTGGGCGATTCCCAGTCGGGCGGGTTCTTTCCCGCGGAGATGAAGTTCGCGGGCTTCGACGCATTCGTCTTCCACGGCAAGGCGCCCAAACCTGTCTACCTATGGGTGAAGGAGGGCCAGGCCGAGTTGCGGGACGCCTCCCACCTGTGGGGAAAGACCACCGATGAGGTGGAGGATCGTCTCAAGGAGGAGCTGGGCGACCGACGAGTCCACATCGCCCAGATCGGGCCCGCGGGCGAAAAGGGCGTGCGCTTCGCCGCGGTCATCACCTATGGCAACCGGGCCAATGGCCGCACGGGCATGGGCGCGGTCATGGGCAGCAAAAACCTGAAGGCCGTGGTGGTGCGGGGGAGCAAGAAGAACGCCACCTTCGCGGACATGAAGGGCTTGACCCAGTTGACCAAATGGGGCGTCAAGGAATTCCCTGACTCCGACATCTACGGCATGGGCCTGCTGGGCACCGCAGAGATCGTCAAAGGCCAGAGCAGGGGTGGCGGCCTGCCCACCCACAACTGGGACAGCGGTTACTTCGCCTGCGCCCACGAGATCTCGGGCCATCACATGGCCGACACCATCCTCAAGGAGCGAGACACCTGCTACGCCTGCACGGTGCGTTGCAAGCGCGTCGTCGAGGCGGAGAACCGCTACAAGGTGGAACCGCGCTATGGCGGGCCTGAGTATGAGACCCTGGCCACCTTCGGCTCCTACTGCCATGTGGACGACCTGGAGGCCATCGCCTATGCCAACAAGCTGTGCAACATGTATGGCATGGACACCATCTCCTGCGGAGCCACCATCGCCTGGGCCATGGACGCGTTCGAGCATGGCTACATCACCAAGGAGGACACGGGCGGCGTGTGCCTGACCTTCGGCAATGCGGAGGCCATGGTGCAGATGGTGGAGCAGATCGGTAAGAAGGAGGGCTTTGGCGCCATCCTGGCCGAGGGTTCGGCCCGGGCCGCGGAAAAATTCGGCGAAAAAGCCCAAGACCTGGTGGTTGCGGTGAAGAAGCAGGAGATGCCCGCGCACATGCCCCAGGTCAAGCGCTCCCTGGGCCTCATCTACGCGGTCAACCCCTATGGCGCGGACCATCAGTCCAGCGAACACGACCCCTCCTGGAAGTGGTATCCCGAGAGGATGGCCATGCTGGGCCTGGGCGAGGCGCAGCCCAACAAGGCGCTCAACAAAGAGAAAGTTCACTTCGCGCTGACCACCGAGAAGCTCTACATGGCCCTGAACAGCTTCAACATCTGCCAGTTCGTGTTCGGTCCCTCCTGGCATCTCTACGGTCCCGACCAACTGGCCGAGCTCATCAAAGTGACCATCGGCTGGGACTTGGGCATCGAGGGCATTCAGGAGGTGGGCGAGCGGGTGTTGAATATGTTGCGGGCCTTCAACGCCCGCGAGGGCTTCACCCGCGACGATGACTCTCTGCCCAAGAAGCTGTACAAGCCCCTGAAAGGCGGGCGCAGCGAAGGCATCCACCTCACCCCCGAGGAATTGGAACAGGCCAAAGACTGGTACTACGAGATGGCTGGCTGGGACCAGAACGGCGTGCCCACGCGCGAGAAGATCGAGTCCCTCGGCCTTGGCTGGATCGCGGAGCAGTTGTAAGCTCAGTATTCAGTGAGCGAGTGAGATAGCTGGTTTGAAGTATGTCCGCAACCCTTCAAACCAAATTACCAACCCATACATCCAAAACAGACCATCATGAACATACTCGTATTAGGCGGCGCCGGCAAGATGGGCGGCATCGCCGTGCAAACCCTGGCCAACGATCCCCGCGTGGGTGAGGTCGTCATCGCCGATCTGAATCAACAGGCCGCCCGCGAGGTGGCCGACGTCATCCACAGCCCCAAAATCCGCATCGCGTCCATCGACCTGCGGGACCACGACGCGCTGGTCGCAGCCCTGCGCCCGATGGACGCGGTGGTCAACGCCACCGTCTACTACACCAACCTCCCCGTGATGGAGGCCTGCATCCAGGCCCGCACCCCCTACGTCGACCTGGGCGGGCTCTTCCACACCACTCGCAAGCAGCTCGAACTGCATGAGCGATTCCAGGAAGCGGGAGTGAGTGCGGTGCTGGGCATGGGCTCCGCGCCCGGCGTGCCCAACGTCCAGGCCCGCTACGCGGCCGACCGCCTGGACGTGGTCGAATCCATCCGCATCTACGACGGCATCAAGCCCCCGCCCCCCGATGACACCGCATTCACCTACGCGGTGGCCACCATCCTCGACGAGCTCACCATGAAGCCTATGGTCTTCCGAGATGGCGAGTTCATCGAGGCGGAGCCCCTCAGTGAGTTCGAGGATTATCTGTTCGTCGAGCCTCTGGGCGTCCTGCCCATGCACCTCTCCCTCCACTCCGAAGTCGCCACCCTGCCCATCTCCTTTGCCGACAAAGGCGTGCGCGAGGTCTTCTTCAAGATCAACTATTGGGGCATGGCCCCGGAGACGGTGGAGAAGGTGCGGGTGCTGGCTGAATACGGCCTGAACAGCGCCGAACCGGTAGAGGTCAAGGGCGGCGTCAAAGTGGCCCCGCGCGACCTCATGGTGGCCCTGCTGCGCCAGCACGAACCCCCCTCCACCACGTTTCTGGCCCCGCCCGCGAACCAGCCCCCGGACTGGGTGAAGGAGATCGTCACCGAGGTGCGGGGGAGGAAAGATGGCCGGGAGGTGATCTATCGTCTGGGGACCATGACGGTGAAGGGGGCGTTGCCCACGGGCTCGGCTCCGGCCATCACCGCCATCTGGCTGGCGCAGGGACGCATCCCCGCGGGCGTGCATCCACCCGAGCAGGTCATCGATCCCGAGGCCTTCTTCGCCGAGTTGAAAAAACTGGGCATCGAGACTCGGGTGACGGTGACCCGCCCGGTCTACTGATCGCCTGGCCCTTAGCCCACAATGCATCGCCTCCTGTCCATCGTCCATCATCTGCGTCAACTGCAAGAAATCTGAGTTCGAACTGACTTCGGTTGAAAAACATCGGGACG
>DUEQ01000237.1 GCA_011192085.1 Caldilineae bacterium | reverse complement strand
TGCCTTTCGGCGACGAGGAGGACGCCTTCACCGTTACCTTTGACCGGGAGACCAGGCTGATGCGCACGCTGGAGGCGATGCGCTATCGGGAGGCCACGGACGAGGCCAAGATCCCCTGGCGCAACGAGCCGCTGGGCTGGCAGACTTTTCACGGGGTGATGATTCCGTCGCCCGCCGCCACAACCTGGCTGGACGAGGGGACACCCTGGGCGGTATGGACAATTGAAGAGATAGTCTACAACGTGGACGTTTCCGAGTACATTAAAGCAAAGGGAAAATAAGGAGAGATCAATGGAGAAGATAAAGATTGGCTGGTTGATTGCCGGTGCCCTGGGCGCTGTGCTGGTGACATGTGCGGTGCTGGTCTACGCCCGCTACCGGCGTGACATGCGTACCACCCGGGAACGGGTGCAAAACCTGGGCAGCCGGGTCATCGAGACCGACTGTGGCCCCATCGAATACGCTGCGTTCGGGGAAGGGTATCCCGTGCTGGTGATCCACGGCATCTTCGGCGGGTTCGACCAGGGTCTGGTGACGGCGCGGGGGCAGTTGGAGGAAGGCTTCCGTGCCATCGTCCCCTCTCGCTTCGGCTACCTGCGCACTCCGCTTCCCGCTGACGCCTCACCCGCCGCTCAGGCCGACGCATATGTATGCCTGCTCGACGCTCTGGGCATCGAACGGGCTGCCATCCTGGGCGTTTCTGCTGGAGGAACCTCGGCTATCCAGTTCGCCCTGCGCCATCCCGACCGTTGCTCGGCGCTGGTGCTTGTCTCCTCCAACGCTCCGGGCGAGACGGAGGCTGGCCTGCCGCCAAAACCATTGGCAAAAGTGCTGTTCCGCTCCGACTTCGTCTTCTGGCTGCTGACCACCCACTTCCGGTCGAGCATGGGGTCAATCATGGGCGTGCCGCAGGGCTTCGAACTGAGCCCTGAGCACGAAGCCGACATAGCGGAGACGATGGAGACCATCCTGCCCGTCAGCCCCCGTGCTGAGGGAGCCCTCTTTGATATGTACGTCTCCAACCCCGACATCAACACCGGTTATCCGCTGGAGGAAATCACCGCGCCGGTGCTGATCATCAATGCTATGGACGATCCGCTGGCGCTCTACGACAACGCGCG
>DUEQ01000236.1 GCA_011192085.1 Caldilineae bacterium | reverse complement strand
TTTTTCACCCGGTTCGTAAGTTTGGGTGGCGCCTTTTGCAGGAGCGCGCTTGGCATTCTTGACTCACGGAGATTATCTCATGAAAAAATGGAAATGGTTTATCGAGTTGCCCGCGACGTGGGTGGGACGTCGTTTCGGGCATATTGGCGCGCGCCGCGTCCTCTTTTCCCTCCTGCTCCTGGGCCTCGCTCTTCTGTTCCAAGCCCAGAACATTTTGGCTCAGGGCGGGCCCGAATTGGAGCTTACCAAAACCGCGTATCAGGCCGAGGTGGAATCGGGCCAGCCCTTTGAATATGTGTTCAACTATCGATGCGCCAGCATCACCGAAGACTGTCTGGACGCAGTCATCACCGATCCCCTCCCCCCTGAAGTGGAATTCATCCCCGGCAGCTTGACCACAACCCCCCACATAGCGTCGGCCAGCTACGATCCCGGCCCCCATACCGTGACCTGGACGTTTGCGAATCCCCTGCCCGCGGGCAGCACCGGCATCCTCAAATTCCAGGTGCGCTTTCCCCCCGGCGCCATTCCCGGCACGACTGCCACCAACACCGCCACCTTCTCCGCATCCAACGCTGCGGATGTGACATCGCCCCCGGTCACCACCACGGTCACAGGGGCCTTCGAGATGTACGCGGAGAAGACCGGCGGCCCGGCCATCATCGGCTTCCCCACCGTTTTCGATCTGAGTGTGCGCAGCCCCGATGACCAGGGCGGAGTCGACTTTACCGCGGTCACCCTCACCGATTACCTGCCCGACGACGCCACATTCATCGACGCCCAGGGCAACCAGTGTGCGGGCAATGTCCCGCCGGGCGCAGGAGATCCCGAATGTTGGGTGTATGACGACACCGTCTCCCCCCGCACCGTCACCTGGTACAACCTGCCCGATGTCCAGGTAGGCGCGGATATGACCCGCCAGATCACGCTGCAATATGACGCGGACCCGGGCGCGACGCAAACCAACGTCATGGAAGCCACCGGCACACCCGAAGGATGCGACGACCCCGCCAACCTGCCCGCCTATTGCAACGGCCAGACCGAACGGACCCTGACCGACGACCTGATCATCAGCATTGAACAGCCCTACCCAGAGGGAACCAGCAGCAAATCCGCCACCAGCCCCTCCTCCTACGATGGAGCCGAAGCCCTGCCCGGCGAGAACATCACCTATCAGGTTGGATTCAGCAATACCGGCTACGAGAACCTGACCAACGTCGTGGTCACAGACACGATCCCGGCCGAGGTCATCCTGCAGAGCTTCACCATCGGCCCGGCTTCCGACCCCGGCAACGGGGTCACCGGCTATTATCAGGTGGATGGCGCTGCCTGGATCGCCCTGCCCGGCAATCCCTACAGCGCGGATGCGACCATCGACGCCACGACTCTCGATCTACAAGGGGGGAGCAGGATCACCCAATTGCGGTGGGAACTGGGCGCGGTAGCCATAGGCGGGGATTGGTCATCCACCGTCATCGCCCAGATGGACCCCGCCATCACCCCCGTCGACCCTGCGGCCACCTTCGACAACTGCACAGGTTTTACCGCAGACCAGGCCATCACGGACAGCGCCTGCGCCACGGTGAGCATCATCGATGAGCGCGCCATCCCCCGCCCAGGCAAAACCGCCAACGCAGGGACCGTGCTGCCCCTGGAATATGTGGATTTCACCGTCAGCGTGCGCAACGAGTCCGCGGCGCACCTTCCCCTGGACAACCCCGTGCTGGCGGACCTGCTGCCCGCCGAGTTCGACTACGTCGCAGGCAGCGCCGCCATCCTCTCCAAACCCGCGGGTGCGCCCGACCCCAACTTCGAGGTGATCCCGAACTACCACGGCACGGGCCGCACCCTGCTGCGCTGGACCTGGCAGGACCGGAGCGGGGGCGGATGCGATTCTGCCAGCATCGAAGGGACCTGCGGCGTCGACGCCAGCTACAGCTTCCAACCCGGCGAAACCGCCCAGATCACCTTCACCGCCCAGGTGAAAGACAGAACCCCACCGGGGACCGTGGTCAACGAAGCTATCATCGTAGACTGGACCGGCCCCACCGATCCCGACAACCCCGGCAGCTCCGACTCGCGCCAGATCCTGCTGTGTGAGCCCCCCGACCAATACCAGGATACGCATGACCTGGATGACGATGGAAACACCGCGGAGCTAAGCTGTTTGGCCGCGGAATCCATCGAGATCGGCGTCTATCTGGCCATGGATTCGGAGAAATGGGTGCGAGGCTCCATCGATTGCAGCACCTACACCGCAGACCCTGCATGCGAACCCGATGATTTCAACAAACTGGGCCTGACCACGCCCGGGGGCATCATCGATTGGAAGGTGGAAACCATCAACAACAGCAACGTGCCCGTTACCGATATCGAATTCATCGACATCAGCCCCTACATCGGCGACACCGGCGTCATCGATCTCAGCCCCCGGCTGAGTCAATGGCGGCCCAACCTGCAATCAGAAGTGGTGGACTTCTCGGGCGTGATCACCTACACCGTCTTCTACAGCACGTCCGCCAACCCCTGCCGGCCCGAACTGGTGCCGAGCGGCCCGCCAGGCTGTGAAGCCCCCATGTGGTCCACCACCCTGCCCCAAGACCCCACCAGCGTGCAGTCCATCAAAGTGTCGTTCTGCAACTTCGACGCCAACGGCAACAAGCTGGACTGCCTGCGTCTGGCGCCAGGCGACACCCTCACCTTCGCCTGGCGCACCGTGGCCCCCAATGGCGCTCCCGGCGACGCCTCATGCAGCACTCCCCTCGACGACTCCTTCGATCCCGCCGCCAACCCCGATTGTCAGATCGCATGGAACTCCTTCGGCTTCAAAGCCGTGGAATTCCGCGACCGCGACGAAGACGGCGTCAACGATCCCGGCCATCTAAAACTCCTCCCTTCGGAGCCCATCAGAGTGGGCGTGCGCGTCGCCCCCAAGCAGCCCATCAACCTGGGCGACTACGTGTGGTTAGATGTGGCGGGGATTCAGGACGACGGCATCCAGCAGCCGGAAGAGCAACAGGCCCCCTGGGGCGTAAACGGCGTCCGGGTCGAGCTGTGGGATGACCTCGGGCTCGTCATGTACGACTATCGCTATACCGGCCCCGATCACAACGGCAACCCCGGTTACTACCTCTTCCCCGATCTAGCCCCAGGCAACTACCGGCTGCGCTTCTTCCCTCCGGCGGGATATACCGTCGTTCCCGCCAACCAGGGCGGCGATGATGCACTGGACAGCGACGGCGAAACCCAGGGAACCGACCCGGAATACGGCGTCTATTACGAGACGACAACCGTCACCCTGTCCCCCACCATCACCGAAGACCTGACCTGGGACTTCGGCATGTATCTGCCCACCGACTACAGCGATGCGCCCTTCGACAACGCCGTCGACTTCTACCCCACCAGCGCCGTCGCTCTGGACAACGCCGGATTGAACCCCGCCGACGCCGCCCGGCACGTCCTCCGCAACGATCTGCGCCTGGGCGCGACCGTGGATGACGAACTGGACGGACTCCCCGAGATCCCGGCCTGGGGCGACGATCAAGATGGCGCACCCGACGATGAGGACGGCGTCGCCTTCGACGCCTACCTGGGCTCCCCTGCGCTTCCCTCGGCCATCATGGTCATCGGCGAGACCAGCGCCTGGGATGTGACCCTCACCGTTCCCGACGACGACATCCTAGGAGACGCCTATCTCAACGCCTGGGTGGACTTCAACCGCGATGGGGATTGGGCCGATGCTGGCGAGCAGATCACCACGGACACCCTCGCGGCCCAGGGAACCACGGATGGCACGCTCTCCCTAAGCATCCCCGTTCCCGCAGACGCCGCGCCCGGCGTCACCCACGCCCGCTTCCGCCTCAGCTACGCGCAGGGCCTGGGGCCCACAGGCGCGGTGAATTATGGCGAGGTGGAAGATTACCAGGTGCAATTGATCTCCCCGCCAGAAAAGAGCATCGTCGCCACCTCGGAGGCGCACACCACCAATGCGGACCTCACCATCGGCGAGATCGTGCGCTACAAACTAACCGTGTCCGTGCCCGAGGGCGATCTGTCTAACTTCGTCATCACCGACACCTTGCCCGCCGGATTAATGTATCTGGATGACGGCACAGTCAGCCACAGCTTCACCTCCGACAGTGGCATGACCTCCACCCAGTTCACCGTGTCGGGCGGCCCCTTTGGCGATGGCGTGGCCCCGATCTTTTCCCTGGGAACCGTCACGAATCCCGATCAGGACGATAACGAAGAATTCGTCGAAATCGAATTCAACGCGCTGGTGTTGAATGTCGATGGCAACGTGGCGGGCGTCTCACTGGACAATGCCTTCCAGGTCACCTACGACACCTTCGACTACACGGCCGCGCCCGCGTCCATCACCCTGGTCGAGCCCAGCGTCAGCATCGTCAAAACCGTCACCACCTCACCCCCCATCGATGCGGGTGACGAGGTGACCTACCAGCTTACGCTCACCAACGAGGGCAACGCCTCCACCGCCTTCGATCTGGCCGTCGATGACATCCTCGATCCCAACCTGGATCTCACCGACCCCAACAACGTCTCTTGGACCGCGCCCGCCTACGCCATCATCGCCAACAACTCCGACGCGATCAACGACGAAGTGCACCTCATCATCAACAAGCTGGAGCCGGGCGATCAGGTCACCATCCTCATCACCGTCACCATACGCACCAGTGTCAGCTCCGGCGAGATCATCCCCAACACCGCGGCCCTGGCCTACACCAGCCTGCCCGGCGCCAACGGCACGGCCTCCAACCCCACCGGTTCGACAACCCCCGGCAACACAGGGGACCAGAACGGCGAGCGAGATTACGGCCCCAGTGACAGTCAGGACATCACTATCGACTCGCCCCAGGTGGACAAACTCGATCCCACACCCACCGACTACACCATCGGCGAGGACATCACCTACGACATCAAAGTCACCCTGCCCGAAGGGACCACCCAAAGCCTGGTGGTGGTGGATGACCTGCCGCCCGGCCTGGCTTATCTAAGCCACACCATCATCACCACAGCCGCGGCCAGCGGCGGTCGTTTGGGCGAGGACTTCAACGGCGCCTTCACCAACGACCCGCCCACGGTCACCGCACCCGGCGGCAGCGGCGACGACGTCACCTTCGACTTTGGGGACACGACCACGGCCGCGGACAACAACGCGGGGAACAACGCCTTCCTCATCGAGATCGTCGCCCGGGTGTTGGACGTCGCCGACAACAGCAACGGCGACCTCAAGGACAACATCGGACGGGTGCGATACACCAATCCCAATACTGGTAACACGGAGGAGACCACCGACACCGCCACCATTGGGATCATCGAGCCCCTCCTCGCCATCACCAAAGAGGTGGTCTCCCTGCCCGATCCCATCGGCCCGGGCGGCCAGATCGCCTATCGCATCACCATCGAACACATGCCCGCCAGCGCCCTGGACGCGTACGATGTGGTGGTGACCGATAATCTGCCCTCCTCCCTGACCAATGGGCAGGTGACGTCCACCTCGCCAGTGACCCTGACCTGGAGCTACGACCCGGCCACGGGCATCCTACGCATCCCCGCCTCCGGCTCCTTCGACATCCCCCTCGGCGCCGTCTACACTATCGACTACACCGCGGAGATCACCAACGAAGCAGACCCAGGCGCCGCCATCGAAAACCATGCCGCGGCCATCTGGAGTTCGATGGACGGCGAGTTCGCCAGTCGGGAACGCGACTACAGCGACAACGACGCCATCATTATCCAGGCCGAAGGTGAATTCGGCGACCTGCCCGACGGCCCCTATCCCACCCTTTACGCCAACAACGGCGCCCGACATCTCATCCCCACAGGGGCCACCGCGTTCCTGGGCGCCCAGCTCGATGCCGAAATCAACGGCCAACCCAACGCCGGCGCCACTGGCGATGACGACGCCGGCTCCGACGACGAGGACGGCGTCATCTTCCTCACTCCTGTCATCGCCGGCTCCCCCGCCCAGATCCAGGTCACGGTCAGCGTCGACGGCTACCTCCACGGCTGGATAGACTTCGACGCCAACGGTGTGCTGGACGACATCACCATTACCGCGGTGGACGGCTCGACCATTACGCCCACAGCCATGCGAGATTACCCCATCACCGCGGGAACCCACACCTTCACCTTCACCACGCCCATCACCGCCACCAACCTCAGCGCTCTCTACAGCCGCT
Organism: Caldilineae bacterium; assembly: GCA_011192085.1. Classification (GTDB taxonomy): domain Bacteria; phylum Chloroflexota; class Anaerolineae; order J102; family J102; genus M2005. The sequence goes on along the minus strand of DUEQ01000236.1, from coordinate 1,638 downwards.
TCCGCTTCACTTCCTACGACACCACTACCGATCCCCCCAACGATCCGCCAGGTCAACTGAGCTACAATGGCCTCGCCCTGGATGGCGAGGTGGAAGACTACGTCCTCATGAGCCTGGGCAACGTCGTCTGGTTCGATGAGGATGGGGACGGCGTCCAGGATGCGGGCGAGCCCCCCATTGAGAATGTCATCGTGAATCTCCTGGATTCCACCGGCGCGGCCGTCACCGACGCCGACGGCGTCCCCATCGTCGCCGTTACCGACGTCAATGGCCGATACAACTTCGGCGGCCTGCCCCCTGGCGACTACATCGTCGAAATCGCGGCCTCCAACTGGAATACAGGCAACCCCTTCGGCTCAGACGGCCTCTACCCCAGCGCCTACGGCAGCCCCGGCCAGGGCGGTGACGACCAGGACAACACCGACGACAACGGCGACCATGACGGCGCGGCGGCCATCGGCAATGGCGCGCGCAGCGGAATCATCAGCCTCATCCCGGGCCAGGAGCCCGTGAATGAGGACCCGCAGGAAACGACCAGCAACGCCAACAGCGATCTCACCATCGACTTCGGCTTCACCCTGCCCGTCTCCGTAGGCAGCCTAGTGTGGCGCGACGAAAACGCCAATGGCGTGCAAGACGCAGGCGAGCCCCCCATCGAGGGCGCGATCGTCACCCTGCTGGACAGCGGAGGCAACCCCGTCACCTCCGACCTCAACGGCGCCGCCATCAACCCCCTCACCACCGGCGCAGACGGCATCTACCACTTCACCAACCTCCCTCCGGGCGACTACATGATCCAGGTAGAGCCCCCCGCGGGGATGAAACCCACCCCCATCCAAACCGCAGACCCCGATGACAACGACAACACCGACTCCAACATCGCAACCGAGACCAGTCCGGGCGTCTACCGCTCCGATCCCGTCACCCTCAGCATCGGCGGCGAACCCACCAACGAACTATTCGCGGACGGCTCCTCGGACCAGGATGGCCATCGAGATGCCTCCGGCAACATGACCGTGGACTTCGGCTTCATTCGCCCCGTCTCCGTGGGCAGCCTGGTCTGGAGCGACCTCGACATCAACGGCGTGCAGGACGCGGGCGAACCCGGCATCGCCAACGCCACCGTCACCCTGCTGGACAGTGGAGGCAACCCCGTCACCTCCGACCTCGACGGCAATGCCATCAACCCCGTCACCACCGGCGCAGACGGCCTCTACCACTTCACCAACCTCCCTCCGGGCGACTACATCATTTCGGTGCAGCCCCCCGCAGGCTTCTCCCCCACGCCGCCGCAGGAAACCGATCCCAACACCGATGACAACACCGATTCCAACATCGCTCAGGAATCCGCCCCTGGCCTATATCGCAGCGGCGTCGTCAGCCTCACCATAAACGGCGAGCCCACAGGCGAGACCTTTGCTGACAGCAGCCCCGACCAGGACGGCAACCCCGACGGGGACGGCAACATGACCATCGACTTCGGCTTCTATGCCACCTCCAGCTACACCCTCACCAAAACCCTCAACACCCCAGGCGCCATCCGCGTGGGCGACCCCATCAGCTTCACCATCGCCATCACCAACACCGGCGCGAGCTGGATCGCCCAGCTACCCCTCTCCGACGCGTACGACACCACCT
>DUEQ01000235.1 GCA_011192085.1 Caldilineae bacterium | reverse complement strand
GCCGCCCCTCGCCCAGCCCGACTCCAACCCAGCGCCCGCTGAAGCCCGCAGCCGCGCGGGCGTTGACCGTGTATTGCGACGCCACGCTGCCCCGGGCCTGGCGCGAAGCGCTGCAAAATGCGTTGGCCGAGACGCCGGTCGCCTGTGTAGACGACCCTGCGGCAGCCAGCGTACGTCTGATGTGGCGCCCCCTCTCCCAGCTCCACGGCGACGCCGTCATCACCCGCTTTTACGCTGTGGCCGCCCCCTTCGCCACCGTGCAAGATGACGTGTCGCTGCCCGCGTTGCAAGCATTCTGGATGGGCGAAGGAGGCCCCCTGATCGTGGCCGAGGAAGCGGTCGGGCCGCTGCAAACCATCTTCGATGGCTCGCCCGCCCACACCGCGCCCGCGGCGGACCTGCTCGCGCGGTTGCAGGAAGATGAGGGGGCTTTGGGCATCCTGCCTTTCGATTTGCTCGATCCCGCGTTCAAAACCCTGACCGTGGATGGGCGCAACATCCTGGACAAAGGGCTTCAGGCGGAAACGTATCCCCTGGCCGTGGGATTGAGCGTCTCCGGGCCCGATGCCAAAGAGCTCATCCCCATCATCCGACGCGCCATCCAACCCGCGACCAACCGCGATACAGACCGCATGACCACGCTGATCATGACGGGCGTGACCGCGATGGCTCGGGGCGTCGCGGCGAAGATGGAGCAAAAAGGCGTCCTCTACCCCGCGCTGGTCATCTCCGACACCCTGGCCGCGGCCGACATCACCCACGTCAGCAACGAAGCGCCCTTCATCAAAGGCTGCCAGGTGAACAACACCTACATGAACTTGACCCTGTGCAGCGATTATCCCTACATCCAGGCCCTGAAAGCCATCGGCGTGGACATCGTGGGTCTGAGCGGCAATCATGTCAACGATTTCGGACGGGAGGGCGCTCGGGAATCGCTGCAATTTTACAAGGACCAGGGCATGCCCATTTATGGCAGCGGCCTGAACGAGGAGGAAGCGTGTCGCCCCCTCCTGTGGGAGGACCATGGCAACACGTATGCGTTCATCGCGACGCTGGCCTGGTGGCCCGAGGACGCCTGGGCCACCGCCACCGAACCCGGCGCATGTTACTACTACAGAAATTATGACAGAATCTTCGACATGGTGCGCCAGCTCAGCCAGCAGGTGGACATCGTCTCGGTGGAGCTGCAATTCGAAGAGACCTACGCCCCCTGGCCTACAGAGGATCAGGTGAAGGAGTTTCGGGCGTTGCACGACGCTGGGGCCGACATCGTCACCGGGGTGCAGAGTCATGTGCCCCAGGCGGTGGAGCCTTACAGCGCCCGCGAGCCGGGCGGCCCCGCCATTATCCTCTATGGACTGGGCAACCTCTTCTTCGATCAGATGCAGAGCTGGGAGACCCGCACCGGCCTCATCGCCCGTCATACCATCTATGAAGGGCGTTTGCTGAACACCGAGCTGCTCACCACGGTGCTGGAAGACTTCGCCCAGCCCCGATGGGCCGCGCCCCAGGAGCGGGCCGAGATCCTGCGCGCGATTTTCGACGCCGCGCCGCCCAAAAACGGGGACGCCTCGCCGGCGAAGCCGG
>DUEQ01000234.1 GCA_011192085.1 Caldilineae bacterium | reverse complement strand
AGGTCAGCGCCGAGATGATCATCCTTTCCGCGGATATGGATACGGGCACCGCGGTGGTCTCGCGCAACACCCAAGCGCCCGTCGCCATCCTGGAAGGGGGCGAGTGGCGGCTGCTCGACGCGCCCACGGAAGCCATCGGCATCTACAAACGCACCCGACCCCAGATCGTGGAGCTGCCCCTACGTCCGGGATTGACCGCGGTCGCGTTCAGTGACGGCGTGTGGCGGGCTGGGGAGCGGCGCGGGGGCCGACTGGATGTGCTGGACCTGCTGCGCAGCTTTCCGCTCACCCTGGGCGCGCGGGCCTACGCCGATGAATTGTTGGCCCACGCGCTGCAACGGGAGGAGGGGCGCCCCTCGGATGATTTAACTGTGGTCGCCATGCACATCAGCGGCATCGCCACCGACGCTGTGCGCCGAATGAGCATGACCCTGCCCGTTCCCCCTCGCCTCTATCAGGCGTGGAGACGCCTGTGACCCCGAGGTCGAATCTGAGCGCGTCCGCAAATCGAAACGCCAACCCCTCCATTCTCATCCCCCGCGGCCTCGCCGCATCCAGAAACACACGATGCCCGAAGCGCCCGTCATCCACATTGTGGGCGTGTGCGGCAGCGGCAAGAGCACCCTGGCTCGTCATCTCACCGCCCGCGGCTATCGCGCCCGCCAGATCTCCCAGGAGCATTCGGGCGCGCCCGAGCTGTGGCGTTGGAAGCGCGTCCCCGACGCCCTCATCTACCTGGACGCGAGCGGAGAGGCGGTGCGGCGGCGCTATCCGGGATTGAATATGACCGACGAGTATCTGGCCATGGAGCGGGAGCGCCTGGCCCACGCCCGCGCCCATGCGGACTGCCTCATCCTCACCGACGGCCTCACACCCGAACAGGTGCTTGCTCGGGCCATGGCCTGTCTGGAGGAGATGGGGTTGGATATTTGACACGACGCGCCGCCCGACCTATAATCATTGGGTTTGTGAGGCTGGTTATTTTTCGCGCCCCGTCGGGGGCGTTTATTCTCGAATGCACGAAGGAATCGCTATGCAGTCACGTAACAACGTCGTTCTCATCATCATTATCCTCCTCATCGCCCTGGCGACCTACATTGCCCTGCCCATCGATCATCCCGATTGGTTCACGCGCATCGTCGCCCCCCACCAGAAGGATGATCCCAACGCCCTGAGCTTGCGTCTTGGGTTGGACTTGCAGGGCGGCACGCAGATTCAGCTCATGCCCGATCTGCCTGAAGGACAGACCGCCACCGAAGAGGACCTGGATCGAGCCCGGGCCATCATCGAACGCCGCGTCAACGGCCTGGGCGTCAATGAATCCCTGGTGCAGACGGGTAAGGACCGCATCATTGTGGCCCTCCCCGGCGTAGAAGACCCGGACGCGGCCATTGAGACATTGCGGGGCACAGGCCAGCTTGAATTCGTGGATCTAGGTGACACACCCCTGCCTGCGGGCGCCCAGATCAACACGACCACAGGGCCCGCGCCCAATCCCGTCAGTGATACAGTCTTCGAGACCATCATGACGGGCGATAAACTAAAAAATGTGGATGTTCGCCGCGACCCCAACACCCAACAGCTCTACATTGCCTTCGAGCTGACCAAAGAAGGCTCAGAGATCTTCGGTAAGTATTCAGGCGAGAATATCGGTAAATATCTGGCCATCGTCATGGACAAGACCATCCTCTCTGCACCGGTCATTCGGGCCAGGATCACCGACGCCGGGATCATCGAAGGGGACTTCACCGTGGAGGAAGCTCAGAATCTCGCCATTCAGATGAAGTATGGCGCCTTGCCCGTACCCTTGAAGGTGGTGGATGTGCGCACCGTGGGGCCATCCTTGGGCGAAGACTCCGTCCGCCGCAGTCTGTTGGCCGGAACCATCGGCGTTATCGTCGTGCTCCTCTTCATGCTGGCCTATTACCGGTTGCCCGGCTTCATTGCCGATCTGGCCCTGCTCAGCTTCGTAGCCTTCAATATCGCCCTCTACAAGGTTATTCCTGTGGTGCTCACGCTGCCTGGCATCGCCGGTTTCCTGCTCACCACCGGCACCGCGGTGGACGCCAACATCCTCATCTTCGAGCGTTTGCGAGAGGAATTGCGAGCCGGCCGATCATTGCCTAGCGCGGTGGAAGCAGGTTTCTCCCGAGCGTGGACCTCCATCCTCGACTCCAACCTCTCCACCATCCTCACTGGTCTCATCCTGCTTTACTTCGGATCCAACTTCGGCGCCTCTGTCGTGCAAGGTTTCGCGGTCACCTTGATCATCGGTGTCTTGATCTCCATGTTCACCGCGGTCTTCGCCACCCGCACCTTCATGCGCTTCATGATTCAATATTTCGCTGAACCCCTT
>DUEQ01000233.1 GCA_011192085.1 Caldilineae bacterium | reverse complement strand
GATGTCATCGAGAGGGCGAGATACCGACGGAATCCACATGGGGCGAGATGTGCGAAGCGATTATAGCACGCTCAGGGCATGCCTCCCAAATCCCCACTAAGATGAAAATGTATTCATAAACTCGCATCCAGCGCGGGTGCGCCAGTTGCGGTCTCGGGAACGCGCGGGAGAAACACCGTAAATGTGGCTCCCCTCCCCTCCTCGCTCTCCACTTCGATATACCCCCCATGCATCTCCACCACCCGCTGCACAATCGCCAGCCCCAACCCAAAGCTCTGGGTTTGCGTGGTGTAAAGAGGCTCGAAAATGAGCTGGAGCTCTTCGGGCGAGATGCCTGGCCCGGAATCACTGATGGTGAAAGCCACGCCATCGGGCCGGGGCTGCAACCGAATGACGATCTCCCCCCCCTCTGGCTGCACCGCCTGCAACGCATTGTGCAGGAGATGATGAACCACTAGACGGACCTTCTCCGCGTCCGCCTGAATGGGCGGGAAAACCGGAGGTTGATGGATCGTGAGCTTCACATGTTCTGGAATGCGGGTGCGGGCCAGCTCCTCGGCCAGGATATCGTCGAGATTCACCGTATCGATATGGAGCTCGGTGAGGCGGGCGTACTCCTTCAAACTGTCCGTCATGCGCAAAGCCGCCTGCACCTGATCATGCAGCTCCTTGATAACGGCTGGATTCTGCACAATGCGCTCGGGCGTATTCAGAATGTGATCGATCTTCTCCAGGGGCTCCCGGAGCGACTTGCTGAGTTGTTCCGCAATCTGCCCCACGGTGCTCAACCGCTCTATGCGCCGCGTCTGACTCTCCACCTGATGCAGGCGATGACGCAACTGCTCCAGCTCCTGCAAGGTGTAGAGCAACTGCGCCCGGATCTGCAACTGCGCCTCCTCAATCTGATAAAGATAAACCACCAGGGATTCGATGACCAGATTGATGATCAGCAGCGCCACCGCCAGCGCGCCCGACATGGTCAGAAGCATATCGGGCGGGATGGTGAGAGGCAACGGCAAGCGACCAAGATAGATGAGCCCGAGATAGACGCCGAAGATGGTCAGGATGGACAACGTCACCAGCCCATTAAACCCCGCCCGCACCACAATCAAGCCCCCAACGATGCTGAGCGGGATGGTCAGGAACCAGGGGATGAACGTCACCGCGCCCCAAGCGAAATCGAAGGCGATGAGCAGTAGCGTGGAGGCCATCAAATGGAGATAGGTGGCCGAGGATGGCCATCGTCGGATAGCGCCCCAATAGAGGGTCAGATTCAGCATATCCGCCAGGATGACGATGATCACCATGGAGAATTGTTTGCTGATCAGAAATTGCAAGAGAAGCAGCAGGGCCAGCGCGGCGTCGACGCCCAACCGCACCATCACATAAATCCGGGCGCGACTCAACAGGGTGGCTTTCTCGCCTTCCTGAACGAATGCCTGAGAGGGTGTGATCATGGCGTGTCGGCGTGTCGACGTGTCGGCGTCTCGGCGCGAGGTGATTTGGCCGCGCCCTCGCGTAGCTGCTGTTCGAACATAGGGAGAGGCACGCGGGCCGTGAGGTTGACGCTAAGGGGCGTCACAGAGATGACGCGATCCACCGCGAAGGCGTAAATGTCGGAGTCGGGCTCCAGCTTCCCCACCTCCACCCGCACATCATAATCCATCACCCGCGGCTCCTCAGCCCGATGACGTCGCGTGGGCAGAGAGATGTAGTAGGGTTGGCGGCTCTGCCGAGTAATGCGCCAGGGAGTCTCGGGAGTAGCGGGAGCGGGGATATCGATCTTGAGCGCGGCCACGTCCTCGGGCCAGGGCTTTGTGGTTAGCGCCCGTTGGGCGAAGAACCGCAGCCAATGGCTGGCGGTCTCCCAATTCACGTCGAGACCATGATTGTAATGATACTCCTTCTTGGTCTCCAGCGAAACGGCCAGGGAGGGAATGCCCATATCGCCCCCTTGCAGGGCCGCGCCCACCGTGCCCGACACCATCGTGCTGTTGCCCAGATTCTCGCCATAATTGATGCCGCTGACCACGAGATCTGGCGTGCGTTGGGCGCAGTCGAGCGCGCCGTAGAGCACGCATTGCGCGGGGGAGCCATCCATATGAAAAGCGTGATAGATGTGGCCGTTGTGTACGAGCTTGATGGGCAGAATGCGGCCATCGAAGGTGGGAGGAAGGCTGCGAGACATGCCCGTCTGTTGCCTGGTGGGGGCGATGATCAACAATTCCCCCAAATCGGCCAGGGCCTCGATGGCCGCGTGCAGGCCGGGGGAGTGGATGCCGTCGTCGTTGGTGACGAGGATGAATGGGCGCATGGGAACGGTTTGGGGGAGAAGGAACGTCTTATGGGTAGAAAGGACTTAGGACACCCCCTTAGCATAATTGCAGTTTCATCTGCTGTCAAAAGGAGTCTCCCGTCATGAACGCCATACGTTGGATCGCGGCGGCCATGGTCGCCATCTTCACCCTAGGGTTCGCACAGGCGCGGGCTATGGCCCGCCCCGCCACGCTCATTCCCGACATCCCCCTCGCCACAAGCCCGGTCCAGGAGCGTTTGACCGCCCTGGGAGTCAACGCGGCGGGTCGTTATCTGGCGGTGTGGGATGTGGACGCGGGGAGCGGCAATTTCGATGTCTGGGGTCAGTTCATCGCGCTTTCGGGCCAGAAACTCGGCGATCCCTTCCCCATCGCCAACAGCGACAAGCCAGAATTCGCGGCCCGAGTCGCCTATAATCCCCAGGATGACGAATTCCTTGTGGTTTATGAATACGGCTACGCAACGGATGATCACGATATCCGCGGTCAGCGCGTCGATGGCGATAGCCCAACCCTCGTGGGCGGACCGTTGGCTGTGGGCGTCACCACGGGAGATGAACGCGCGCCCGATGTGGCCTATCTGCCCGCCGCCAGCCAATACCTGGTGGCCTACGCCTTGGATGGCGATATCTGGGCGCGGCGCATCGCGCGCCGGGGGCGGGGCGATGATGGAGGGGACTTTCTGGGAGACGAATTTCCGGTGGTCGCGGATCCCCTATCCACCGAAAGCGGGCCAGTTGTAGCGGCCGCCACCCACGAAAACTTCTTCCTGATCGCCTACGTCTACGCATTCAGCCAGGAGGACGACGATGTGATGGCGCAGCGAGTGCGAGGTGAGGACGCCACAGAGGGGCCGATCCTGGGCGAGGCGTTCGCCCTGGCGGCGTCATCGGAGCGGGAGAACGCACCCGCACTGGCCTACTCGCCCCAGGCTCGGGCCTTCATTGCCTTGTGGCAAAACGCGTTGCCCTTTAACGAAGATGTGCGCGGCCGCTGGATTGACGCGGGGAATCTCTCGAATCAACCCTGCTTCGGCCCCGCGTTCGATGTGGCCGCAGACGCTGTGGCGCTGGAGCGTTCGCCCCAGGTCGCGGTGGACTCGAGCACAGGCCAGGTGATGGCGACGCTGGCCTACGCCCCCCGCCCCGACGCGTGGCATCGCCTGGCGCTGGTGCAATTGAATCGCGATCCCCAGGCGGCGACGCCTGTTCTCCAGCCTCCCAACCTCCTGCCCGAGCGCAACGGCCATGTCCTGGCCCCCCGCATCCAACTCGCGGCGGGCCGGTCAGCCTTCTTCCTGGGGTACACCATCCAGTGGGGAACCCGCTCGGACGCGGACATGGATGCTTATCTCCACCTGGCCGATCATTGGCGCGTCATGCTGCCCATGATCTGGCAATAGACGCTGCGGGCGAGCCTGTCGAAAGAGGGGATGGACGCTAGCGTTCATCCTTTTCCACCTCTAACCTCCCTCGTCCGTCGCCGCTTTCCGAAGCAAACCCTTCACCATGTCCAGAAAATCGGTGGTGAGCAGGCCTGTGATCACTCCCACGCCCAGATAGACTGCCCCGGCCAGAAGTGAAGCGCCCAGCGCCAACAGGAAATTACCGGTCACGAAATCTCGAAGGAAGAGGAATGGCGCTCCCAATGCCAACAGGGCGATGAGCTTGCGCCAGGGGAAGTTCAACGCTCGCCGCACCTGTGCGAACAGAAGCAAGGCGTAGATGTTGAGGCCCAGGGTCAGGGCCCAGGCCGCGCCCACCGCGCCGTAACGGGGCGCGACGTAAAGCGCGCTGAGCCAGAAAGTGATCGCGCCGACCGTGATGGCAACCAGTTTCACACGCGGGCTTTGGTGCACGGCTGCGGCCACCGTGCCCACGCCCACCAGCACCAGCGCGGGCAACGAGAGGAGCATCACCCGCAAGACCGTGGCCGCCTCCACATACTCCTTCCCCAAAACCAGGGGCATGATCCAATCCGCGGTGTATTGCACGCCGATGACGGCCGCCACGGCCAGAGCCGCGCCCCAGCGGGTGATGGTTTGCAGCCAACGCCCCACCCGTTCCTGCTGCCCGTCCTCGTGAAACTCGGTGACCGTAGGTAAGAAGGAGCGAACGAGTTGATCGATGATGGTGTAGATCAGGAAGAAAACCGTGAGCGCCAGGTCATAGAAAGAAACCTGGGCGGAGTTCTCGGTGAGGAGCTGCACCATCAAGGTGCCGGTGCGGAAGAGCAGGATTAAACCGACATTGGTGGCCCAAAAACCCAGCCCCATCCGCACGAATGGGCGTAAAAATCCCAGCCGGGGCCGCAAAGTCTCCCATCGAAACCAATCCCGGGTCCACCAAAGGGCAATGGCAAGATAGATGACCTCATTGGCCGTATAAGCCGCCATCTGCGCGGTGAGGCTGGTTTTGCCTGCCAGCAGAACCAGAGGCAACTGAGTCATCAGCCGCCAGGAGAGTTCAGTGGCCCATTTGCCCATCTCTTTACGGGCGTAGAGCAGATGAAAGCTGGTCCAGGAAACGATATGCAGGCCCGCGGCCACGCCCACCAGGGCGGCGGGCCATCCCGACAACCAGGGCGCGATCATCGGGCCCGCCGCCAGCATGACCAGAGGCAGCGTCAGGGCGATGAGCAGCCGCACGAGGAAGCTTTGTCCGAACAGCACGCGCGCGCGTTCAGGATCTTTCTCCAACAGGGGCGGAATATGCCGACCAAACACCTCCAGCCCGCCCAGATCGCCCACCCACCACAGCAGCAGAGAGAGAGACATGGCCAGCGCGAACCGACCGTAGTGCTCGGACCCCATCCACCGCGGCGCGATCATCGCCCATAGCGCTCCCCCCATCAATTGAATTACCTTGTTGATGGTGATAAGGGAGAGATTCCGGCCCATCGTGCGGGCTTCCGCGGTCATGATTTCACTCACAAAAAAGCCCGGCTGCCATGAGCCAGGCGCGTGGTCAGATTACAGATGACTGCTCACTGGATACTGAAAATAGGGCGGGTGGGACTCGAACCCACAAGGGCTTGGGCCCGGCGGATTTTAAGTCCGCTGCGTCTGCCAATTCCGCCACCGCCCCCTGCTCCAATCATAACAATCGTCTTGGTGAAGGTCAAGAACAGCGGGATAAAAAGAAAGCCAGGGCGAACCTGGCTGATGGGAGGAGGCGACGGCGGGATTCGAACCCGCGATGGAGGTTTTGCAGACCTCTGCCTTAACCACTTGGCTACGTCGCCCTACATCATTATTTTACGTCGAAATCGGGAAGGTTGTCAACATCGGGATGAGTTCGGCGCACGCTTCACCCGCGGTCGACGATCGGTCACGGTCGACGACGTGGCCGCCGCCTGCCGACCCGGCTTCCATGGCCCATCTTGCGCCCCGCCGGGAAGCCAGCGGGGCGCTGCGCGTGGATAGGTTGACAAAGCGTCTGGGAATTGGCAAGATGAATAGAGGCTGTTATGCACTTTGGCTTCACTTTAGGCCAGATGCTGCATGATGGCGCTTTCAATTCACCACAGATAACACGGATCCTTTCATCCCATGGACTTATCCGCCACCATTCACCTTTTGGGCAATTTGTTGGGCCGCGTGCTGCGGGAGCAGGAATCGGTCGAGCTGTTCGAGATCGAAGAGCGCATCCGTCTGGCCGCGAAAGCTCGCCGCGCGGGAGAATCGAACGCGGGTCAGCGTCTCACGCAGGCCATCGCCGCCCTCTCCACCGAAGAGGCCCGAGCCGTGGCCGCCGCCTTCGCCATGTACTTCGACCTGGTCAACCTGGCCGAGGAGCATCACCGGCTTCATGTGCTGCGAGAACGCCGGACTCAGGGTCATCCCCAGCCCGGGGCGGAATCCATCGGCGAAGCCATCGCCCAGATGAAGCAGGCGGGGGTGAGCCCGGAAGAACTGGCGAGATTGCTGGAACGGCTGGACATCGAGCTCGTGCTCACCGCCCATCCCACCGAAGCCAAACGCCGCACCATCCTCTCGAAAGTGCGCTGGATCAACCAGGCGCTCACGACATTGGAGCGGATGCGTCTGCTGCCCGACGAGGTCGAGGACTTGTATGAGGATTTGTACGCGGAGCTCACCAACTTTTGGCTCACCGACCGGGCACGCCAGGCGAAACCCACCGTTACCGACGAAGTGCGCACCGCGCTCTACTTCGTCGACGCCACCTTCTGGCAGACGCTGCCCCGCATTTACCAGGCCCTGGACCAAACCCTGGCGCAACACTATCCCGGCCTCTGTATCCATCACCCCTGGCTGCGCATCGCCTCCTGGGTGGGAGGTGACCGGGACGGCAATCCCAACGTCACGGTGGAGGTGACCGCGGAGACCCTGCGGCTGCACCGGGGTCTGGCCGTCGAGAAGTATCGAGCCGCGTTCCGGGCCCTGGCCCGCCGCATGAGCCTGAGCAGCCGCCGCGCGCCCCCTTCGCCTGAATTGAAGGCCTGGCTGGAGACGCGGCGGCCCTTCCCCGATCACGTAGCTTTTCTTGAACGCCGCTATCCCAACGAACCCTATCGCATCGCGCTGGCCCTGCTCAGTGCAGACATGGCCCAGGCCTCGCAGGATGACGTGGCCCGGCGTTTGCTGGACCGGGATCCATCAGCGCCCATGGCTCGGGTCGATTCCCTGTCCCGCCCCCTGGAGATGCTGGCCCGCAGTCTGCCCCCGGTGGTGCGGGATCGGCAGTTGCGGCCTCTGATGCGCCAGATCGAGATCTTCGGTCTGCACGCGGCCCGGCTCGACATGCGAGAGGATGCATGGCGCATCAACGCCAGTTTGGGCGAATTGCTGCGGGGGCTGGGTGTGGCGGATGGAGGGGATTTCATGCATATGTCTCCGCAAGCCCGGCGGGACTTGATCCTCCGTCTTCTGCAACAATCCGCGCCCCGTCTGGCTCCGCGCGCGGGCGTGACGCCCGAAACTGCGGAGACCTGGGCGCTGTTCCGATTGCTAGCCCGAGTGCAGACCATCTACGGTCCCGAGTTACTGGGCCCCTTCATCATCTCCATGACCCAGAGTGCGGCCGATGTGCTGGCCGTGTTGCTGCTTGCCCGCTGGGCGGGTTGTGATCAGGGCCTGGACATCGTGCCCCTGTTCGAGACCATGGATGATCTGGCCCGCGCAGCCGACATCATGCGCGATCTCTTCACCATCCAGGCCTATCGAGAGCATCTGGTTGCTTGCGGACGCAATCAGATCATCATGATCGGTTATTCTGACAGCAACAAGGATGGCGGGTATCTGGCCGCGAACTGGGCTTTGTATCAAGCGCAGGAGGCGCTGGCCCAGGCGTGTCGGGAACATGGGGTGCGTTTGACATTGTTCCACGGGCGGGGCGGCACCGTGGCCCGAGGCGGCGGCCCCGCCAATCGGGCCATCCGCGCGCAGCCAATGGACACAGTGAACGGGCGTTTTCGTCTAACCGAGCAAGGGGAAGTCATCGCGGCCCGCTATCTCAACCCCGAACTGGCCTATCGCCATCTGGAGCAGGTAGTGAGCGCGGTGCTGCTGGCGTCGCTCCCCGCGACCAGCGCCACGCAACCTCAAGAGGCCTGGCGGAAGGTGATGGACAGGATGTCTCAGGTCAGTCTCGACGCTTATCGCGGCCTGGTCTTCCAACGCCCCGGTTTTCTGGATTATTGGCAGGCGGCCACGCCCATCGATGAGATCAAGCGGCTGCACATCGGCTCCCGCCCCGCAGCTCGGGCCAAATCGGGGGCCATCGCCAGTTTGCGGGCCATTCCCTGGGTCTTTTCGTGGATGCAAAGCCGTCACAATCTGCCCGGTTGGTTCGGCCTGGGCGCGGGCCTGCACGCCTGCCAGGATTGGAAGACGCTCCGGACCATGTATCGGAAGTGGTCCTTCTTCCGCGCGGTCATCGACAATGCGGCCATGTCACTGGTGAAAGCGGATATGGATATCGCCGCCCGCTACGCCTCCCTGCTCTCCGACCAGGAACTGGCCCGACAGGTGCTGAACGCCATTCGGGCTGAGTTCGACCGCACGAGGAAGGCCATTCTCACCATCACCGGGCATCAGGCCTTGTTGGATAGCGACCCCATCTTGCAACGCGCGGTGCGCTTGCGCAATCCCTACATCGACCCCCTGAATTACATCCAGGTGGAGACGCTGCGCCGACTGCGCTCGTTGTCCAATCCCGAGGGGGCGGAGGCGCAGGCTCTGCGAGAGATCATGGTCATCACCATCAACGGCATTGCCGCGGGCCTGCGGAACACAGGGTGATTTGCGCGAGGGCGGCGGCGGGGGTAAGATCGGACGTATGCGCAAGCCTTATGTATTCCGCTCCCTTCGCCTCTGGCTAAGACCGGGCATCCACATCAAACGCTGGCTGCTGGCGCTGATTCTCGGGATCACGATGATCAGCCTAGGGCTGGCGTATCTGCTGCGAGCGCTCTATCTGGCCGGGCCCTACCCCGCGTTCCTCTACTGGATGACGCTGCAATTTCTGCCCCACGCGGTGCGGGCGGCGCTGTTCGGCGCGGCGGGCGTTGGGCTGACCGTATGGGCGTTCATCCGGCTGAGCAGATCCTTGCTGGAGCCTTTCACTGAGCCGGGGGCGGATGTGGCGGTGCAACTCTATCGGCATCGACAGCGGCAGCGCGGCCCGCGCATCGTCTGCATCGGCGGGGGCACAGGCATGCCCTCGGTGCTGCGCGGCCTGAAAGCGTACACAGCTAACATCACGGCCATCGTCACCGTGGCCGATGACGGCGGGAGCTCGGGACGGCTGCGGCGGGAGATGGGACTACTGCCGCCGGGCGATTTCCGCAACAATCTGGCTGCGCTCTCCGAGGCGGAGGAGATCACGCAGCGGCTGTTTCAGTACCGTTTCCCCGAAGGCACGGGTCTACAAGGTCATGCGTTCGGCAACCTCTACCTGGCGGCCATGGCGGGCGTGACCGGCTCCTTCGAGCAGGGGCTGCTCATGTCGAACCGGGTGCTGGCGGTGCGAGGGCTGGTGCTGCCCTCTACGCTGGAGCTGGTGCAGCTCATCGCGGACGTGCAGGACGAGGAGGGGCGCATCAAGCGCATCTTTGGGGAATCGCTCATTCCTAAAGTGGGACGGGGCCGCCGTATCCGGCGGGTTTATCTCGAACCCGACACCCCCCGCGCCTATCCCGAGGCCATCAAAGCCATCCTCAATGCGGACATGATCATCGCCGGGCCCGGCAGCCTCTACACCAGCGTCATCCCTAACCTGCTGGTGCCCGAGATCACGGAGGCCATCGCCGCGTCCAGGGCGGTCAAGGTGTATGTGTGCAACATCGCCACCCAGCCGGGCGAAACCGACGGTTACGATGTGAACGACCATCTGGCTACGCTGGAGAGCCATGCCAACCGCAAGCTGTTTCATTATGTCCTGGCCAACCATCACATTCCCCGCACGCCACCCGTGGGCGAGGGATCGGAATGGGTGCCGCTGCCACGGGAGCCCCACGGCGGCTATCAGCTGATCACCACCGACTTGCAGGATCGGGCGCGTCCCTGGCGGCATGATCCGGTCAAGATGGGCCGGGCGCTAATGGACATCTTGCACAGTCGGGGCTGAAAAAAGGATCACAGAATGTAACTGTACAGGTCGTATCACCCGCTCTTTTGCCACGAAGGCCCGAAGGTAACG
>DUEQ01000232.1 GCA_011192085.1 Caldilineae bacterium | reverse complement strand
GTTTTTATCCCGTTTTTCATCTTGGCAAGAATGGATTGCCATGGGATAATAACAACCATGAAGCGCTTTTCATTGCGCCGTGACCTGGGGGTGCAATTGCTGGCTCTCTACATTCTCTTCATCGGGCCGGTGCTCGTCGGCGCGCTGGTTTTCGATATGGCCACTCGGCGCAATCTGGAGCAAGACATCCAGGAATCAGATCTCTCTCTGGCCCGAGCCATCGCCCTGGAGACCGAGGCCATTCTGACCAATGCCGCGCACACAGTTTCGAATTTGGCTTCCTTGCCCGCGGTCATGAATGCTGATGAGGAAGGGATGCGCGTTCTCTTCCGTGATATCAAGCTCGCGCGTCGCGATATCAATCTCGTCTATCGGCTGGGGACAGATGGCATCATGCTCTATCACTATCCCGAAGGGCCCACCAGCACCGTGGGAGTGGATTTCTCCTTTCGGGAGTATTTCAAAAGGGCGCGGCGCTCTCACGAACCCTTATTCTCCGCGGGTCGCATCTCGCCCACCACGGGAAAACCTGTCGCCACAGCGATTATGCCTCTGTGGAGCGATGATGACGAGTTTTTGGGTGTTGTGGCCACGAATTTGGCGCTGGCTGAACTCAGCGACACCCTGACCGCGGTCATCGGCGAGCAACGACAGGAGCAGCTCATTAGCATCGTGGACGCCCGGGGCCAGGTCATCGCCTATCCGGGCCTGTTGGACGCGCTGGCGGGCGAGGAGACCTTGCTCACAGTGCAGCAACGGGAGGATGTGGGGCTGCCCAGCGATCTGCTGCCCGATTGGGGTGAATGGAAGGATGACGTGGTCTCGTTGGTGGTTCAGGGGAAGACCGGAGCCACCATCTCCACCGCTCCTGACGGGAGCCAATGGATTCGCTCGTATGTGTCCATTCCTGTGGCTGACTGGGGGGTTATCGTCCAGCGCCCCACCCGCGCCGCATTCGCCACCGTGCAGCGCTTCCACCGATTGCTCATGGCCTCCATCGCGATCTTTGTGGTCGGCGGCGCGCTTTTCTGGCTGGCGCTCTCCCATCGCGTCATCTCACCCATCGGGCGACTGACGGAATTCAGCAAGCGCGTGGGGTCGCATTCCTCCGCGGCCGCCCGCAGCCAGGTGGACTTGGCGGCGTTGGCCCGTCGGGAGGACCAGATGGGCGATCTCGCGCGGTCACTGACCACCATGGCCGAGGATATCGAGCGTCGGTTTGGGGAGCTTTCCACCTTGTTGGAGATCAGCCGCAAGGTGGTGAGCTCATTGGATGTGCAGGAGGTGTTCGACAGCATTCTGGACGAAGTCCAGCGGTTGCTGGACGCAGACCGCAGCGCCATCGTCGTATTGGATGAGCGACTGGGCGTGTTTCGCATCCGGGCCAGTCGCGGGCTTTCAGAGACCTATGTGCAGCAGTTGCGCATTGGCCCCAGCGAGCCCTATTCCACCGCCATGCAGGCCTTGCAACAAGGTCTGCCAGTGAAGGTGGTTGACGCGGAGACCGATCCCGAGTATGCGCGCTTTCGCGAACGCGCCCGGCGGGAGGGCTTCCGTTCGTTGCTGGCCGCGCCGTTGCTCACCCAACACGCCCCGCCCGCGGTCCTGCTGCTGTACTTCGATCAGCCTCACGATTACACGGAGAACGAACTGGAGCTGGTCTCCAGCTTCGCCAACCATGCGGCCATGGCCATGGAGAACGCGGTCCTCTTCGCCCGCTCCGACGCCCAGTTGCAAGAACAGACCCGGCGGCTGGAAGCCATTGTCGAAAGCCTGCACGACGGCCTGATCCTGGAGAGCTTGACGGGGCAGGTCCTGTTCTGCAATCATCGCGCGGCCGAGTTGTTGGGCATCCGCCGCGCGCTCGCCTGTCAGCGCCGGGCGGATGAGCTGGTGCAGCGTCTGCTGAGTACGGCTGAGCGCCCAGAGCTGGCCGAATCGGCCCTGCACCGGGCCATTCTCGCTGGCAGAGGCTTCGTGGATGTCACCCGCACGGGCTCCGACGGGCGGCCTCAGGACCTGCGCATCCAGGTCTTCGAGGTGACCGACGCCCGGGGCGAGGTCATCGGGCGCGGGCAGTTCTGGCAGGATATCACCCACGACAAGGACCTGGACCGGATGAAGTCCGCGCTCCTTTCCACCGTCTCCCACGAACTGCGCACCCCCCTGGCCGCCATCAAGGGCTATGCGTCCACCCTGCTGGCCCGCGATGTGGTGTGGGATGAGGCCGCGCAGCGAGAGTTCATCCAGACCATCAGCGATGAGGCGGACCGATTGGCCGCGCTGGTGAGCAGCCTGCTGGACCTCTCTCGTCTGGAGGGCGGGGCGTTGGAGCTCCAGCGGGAGGCGTATGACATGGTGGTGCTAGCGCACGATGTGGCCTGGCGCGAGGGACGTCGTTTGGGCGTGACGATTCGCGTGGATGCGGAGAAGAACCTGCCCTTGGCGCTGATCGACCGGTTGCGCATGGAGACGGTGTTGCGCAATCTGGTGGATAATGCGGCCAAGTATTCGCCGCCCGACCATCCTGTCGAGATCGCGATTCGACGGCTGGATGGGGAGCTGGAGGTTTCGGTGCGGGATTATGGCCTGGGCGTGCCCGACGACCAGAAAGGGCGCATTTTCCTCCGTTTCTATCGGGGTCAGGTGGAGCGCGGCCAGCGCATCGGCGGCGCGGGCCTGGGCCTGGCCATCTGCAAGGGCTTTGTCGAGGCTCATGGCGGGCGCATCTGGGTGGAAGACGCCCATCCCGGCGCGCGTTTCTGCTTTCGATTGCCCCTCTCCCCCACCCACACCGAGGAGATGAACGCTTATGTCTCAACGCATCCTGGTGATTGAGGATGAAAAACCGCTGCGCGAATTCGTGGCCCGTAATCTCAGCGTGCGCGGCTATGAGGTGCTGAAGGCGGCCAATGGCATGGAGGCCCTGGCCATCTTCCAGAGACAACCTCTTGACCTGATTATCCTGGACCTGATGATGCCCCACATGGATGGTCTGGAGCTGACCCAGCGCATTCGCCGCACCTCCACCGTGCCCATCATCGTGCTCAGCGCACTGGACGAGGAGCGAGACAAGGTGACGGCGTTGGACCTGGGCGCGGATGATTATCTGACCAAGCCCTTTGGGGTGGAAGAGCTGCTGGCCCGGGTGCGGGGGCTGCTGCGTCGGGCGAGCTGGCAGCACGCGGCCGCGCCCCAGGAGCGTCTGCGCGTGGGCGATATTGAGATGATCGTGGAGCAGGGGCTGGTGATGGTGAAAGGCCGGCCCGTCAAACTCACCCGCACGGAGTTTAATCTGCTCCATTATTTTATGAAAAATGTGGGCAAGGTCCTGCCTCACCGTCTTATTTTGCAGCAGGTGTGGGGGTCCGAATATGGGGATGAGGTGGAGTATCTGCGGGTGTATGTGGGGCGTTTGCGGCGCAAGGTGGAGGCCGATCCGGCTCGCCCTCGGCACATCCTCACAGAGCACGGCGTTGGCTACCGCATCGCGGGATAAAGGGTGGGGATGCGCGCGTCAGGAGGAGGGCAGGCATTCGCGACGGTAACGCTCGCGCAGCGCGTCGATGGGACGCAGTGCGCCATCCTCTCCCCTGAAATGCCAATGTTGCCAGCCGTTGCACGGACTCCCCCCCATCAGATGGCTGCCGCATTGATGAATAGACCCTTCGAAGCCATCTTCGAGAAGGAGTTTGGCGTCCGGTTTGATATGGGCGATGCGGGTTTCATCGCCGCGGAAGTAGAGTTTCTGGCCGGGTTGCAGGTAACCCGCTTCGAGCAACTGGCTGAACGCCACTTTGGGGGCCAAGCGCCTCTTGTCTCGCACATCGAAGGCCACCTTGTCGAAGGATTCGGGCGTGACCGCGTCGATTCTGGCCTGGGCGAGTTCGATGTAGGCCGCCTCGCGCTCGATGCCGATCCAGTGTCGGTGCAGTTTTTTTGCCACTGCGCCGGTTGTGCCCGTGCCGAAAAAAGGGTCGAGCACCACATCGCCGGGGTTGGAGGACGCCAGGATCACGCGATAGAGCAGGGCTTCCGGTTTTTGCGTGGAATGCGCTTTTTTGCCATGCACTTTGAGTCGTTCCCCGCCCGAACAGATAGGGATCGTCCAATCGCTTCGCATCTGTTTTCCATCGTGCAGCCCTTTCATGGCGTGATAGTTGAAGGTGTATCTGGCGCCTTTGAATTTGCTGGCCCAAAGCAGGGTTTCGTGCGCGTTGGTAAAGCGCACGCCGCGAAAATTGGGCATAGGGTTGGTTTTGATCCAGACGATCTCATTGAGGAACCAATATCCCAGGTCTTGCATCATGGCCCCGATGCGATGGATGTTGTGATAGGAGCCGATGACCCAGAGGGTTCCCGTATCTTTTAGCACGCGTCGACAGGCGCGCAGCCATGCGCGGCTGAAGTCGTCATAGGCTTGCAGATCGTCGAACTGATCCCATGCGTCCGTCACGCCATCGACGCGAGTCATGTTGGGCCGCCAGAGGAGCTGCTGCAATTGCAGGTTGTAGGGGGGATCGGCAAAGATGAGATCGATGGATTTTTCGGGCAAGGCGTTGAGGGTTTCGATGCAATCGCCCTGGATGATCTGGCCGAGCGGAAGATCGCGGCGTTGGAGCATGGGGGGTGAGACGTGAAAAGTTAAAAGTGAAAAGGTGGGGTTGTTGTGAAGCGACGAACTGTGGATTGCGGTCCCATTCTAACAGGAGGGCGAGATGCCCGACAAGCGCTTTTCGAATCGAGGCGGCCACGGGGGAATTATTTACAATTTTTTTATACATGCATCCTCTGTTTTTATTCGATATTTTCATGAATCACGTAAACTAAAGCATAACTGTATTATGTTTTTCAATTACGCTCTTCAAAGGAGGAAGTTGTCATGTCTCGTAAGTGGATTCTTGTGTTCGCGCTCGTGCTGGCGCTAACTTGGACGCTGGCCGCGTGCGGAGGCCAAAAAGCGGCCACGGAAGCGCCGAAAGCGGAAGAGCCCGCGGCCACGGAAGAGGCCAAGGAAGAGGCGCCCGCAGCCAAGGAGAAAACTGTGGTCGTCGGGTTCACCGCCTCGCAGACGGGCAAGTACAATGTCCCATCCACCCGTCAGACCACAGGTCTGCAGATGTGGATGGATGAGGTGAACAAGGCCGGAGGCGTCAAGTTATCGGATGGGACGGTGCTTAAGTTCAAGGCCGTCTCTTACGATGACGAATCGAACAAGGACCGAGTGCAGGAGCTATACACCAAACTGGCCACCGACGACAAGGCTGACTTCCTCATCAGCCCCTATTCCAGCGGTCTGACTGCGGCCGCGGCGGTGATCGCAGAACAGTACGGCATTCCCATGATCACCACGGGGGCGGCCTCGGATGCGACTTACAAGCAGGGCTACACCGTGGTCTACCAGGCCTACACGCCCGCCAGTCGCTACCTGACCGGCGCCATCGATCTGCTGATGGATCTGGACCCCAATGCCAAGAAGGTCGCGTTCGTGTATGAGAACTCCAAGTTTGCCACGGACGTGAATGAGGCGGCCAAGGCGTACGCGGAGAAGAACGGCTTCGATGTCGTACTATTCGAGGGCTATGACCCCGACATCAAAGATTTCAACGCTATCATTAACAAGATCGAGGCGGCCGCGCCCGACGCCATCCTCGGCGGCGGTCACTTCCAGGATGGCAGCACCTTCGCCCGTCAGCTCTACGAGAAGGGCGCGAAGGTGAAGTTCATCTCCTTGCTGGTGGCTCCTCCCGAACCCACTTTCGCGGAATTGGGCGACGCGGCAGTGGGCGTGATCGGGCCCAGCCAGTGGGAGCCCGCGGCCAAATATACACCTGAGTCTGCGAAAGCGGCTGGCATCGAGTGGTACGGCCCCACGGGCGAGGAGTTCACCAAGGCCTATCAGGCCGCGCATGATGGCGAAGAGCCTTCCTATCATGTGGCTGGTGGTTATGCTGCGGGCCTGATCCTGCAAAAAGCCATTGAAACCGCGGATTCGGTGGAGAAGGACGCAGTGCTCAAGGCCATGGACGCTATCGACATGATGACCTTCTTCGGCCACATCAAGTTCGATACGTCGGAAGAGGCGCATGGCTTGCAAATCGGCCATGACATGATCCTGATCCAGTGGCAGAAGGATGGCGGCAAGCTGGTGAAGCAGGTCGTCTGGCCCAAGGCTGGCGCGACGGCGGACCCCATTTACCCCATTCGTTAATTTAACTCCGAAGCGATACGCTTGAACGAGCCATGGAGGAAGCGCCAGAGATCTGCGAGGACCCCTGGCGCTTCCAAATCTCCGGTTCGTTTAGGCTCATCGTACTTCGTCCATCCTACAGGAGGATTCTATGGGTGATGTCCTGTTTACTTCCGCCATCGACGGGCTGCTCATCGGCGTCATCTACGGCCTGGCTGCTATGGGCCTGACGCTGATCTTTGGCGTCATGGATGTAATCAATCTGGCGCACGGCCCGCTCATCGCCCTGGGTATGTTTGGGGTGTATCTGCTTTTTACGTTGATGGGGCTCAATCCCTTCGTCGCTGTCATCATCGTGGCCGCCATCGGTCTGCTGTTGGGCGTTCTCATCTATTTCATCGCCGTCAGCCGGGTCATCGATGCGCCGCCCCTGTCGAGCCTACTATCCACCTTCTCGGTGAACATGATCATCATCGGCATTGGCACGGCCATGCTGTCCACCTCCTCTTACAACGTGGATTATAGTCTGGGTACGCTGGATCTCGGATTCTTTCGGGCGCCGGGCTCCCGCATCGCTGCATCATTGGTCGCTTTGCTAACCACGGTGTTGCTCTATTTCTTCCTCTACCGCACCCGACCGGGGAAGTACATCCGGGCGGTAGCCAATAATCGCATCTCGGCCGAGCTCATGGGCATTCCCTCCACCCGCATCCTGGCCCTGGCCTTTGGCATCGGCGTCATGCTGGCCACCGTCGCGGGCGGGCTCATCGCCACCATCTTGCCCATTAACATCCTGGCGGGCGGCTCTTACGAGCTCAAGAGCTTCGTCATCGTCGTGTTGGGCGGGCTCGGCAACCCGCTGGGGGCCCTGCTCGGCGGTTTGATTCTCGGCCTGATCGAAGGTCTGGTTCCTGTGTTCATGAAAACGACTTGGGTGCCCGTGATCGAGTACGTGCTTTTCGTCTTGATCCTGCTGGTGCGCCCGCAAGGCATTTTGGGGGCGAAAGAATGAAAAGGCTATTCAAACCCGGTTTGCTCATACCCATAGCCATTATCGTGGCGCTGGCCATCTGGCCTCTGTTCAGCGGCAACAGCGCCAGTGCGCGTGAGGCTATGTTCACCCTCATCATGTCCATGGCCCTGGCCTCCAGCCTGAACATCATCTTGGGCTACACTGGCTACGTTAGTTTTGGTCACATCGTCTTCTTCGGCATCGGCGGCTACGCGGGTTTTTGGGTCATCACGCACCTGGGATGGCACATTCTGCCCGCGGCTTTGCTGGGCGGCCTCGTTGCCGCGATCATCGCCTGGCTGCTGGGTCTGGCCGTGTTGCGGTTGCGGGGCGCGTACTTCGCCCTGGCCACCATCGGCATTCTGGAGGCCATGAAGGCGCTGGTTATCAACCTCGATTTCCTGGGCGGACCCGTGGGGCTGGAGATGCATTTCTCCGAATACAAGCGCTACGGCGGCCCCATGGAGTCGCTGTGGATGGTGTATTGGAGCATGGCATTTCTGGCTATCCTCGTGATCGTGGTCAGCTATTTCATCAAGACGTCCAAGTTCGGTCTGGGGTTGATGGCTATTCGCGAGGATGAGGACGCTGCAGAGGTCATGGGCGTGATCACGCCTCGGGCCAAGACGTGGGCCTATGTGCTCTCCGCCGTGTTCCCCGGCATCATCGGCGTGCTTTTCTTCTTCAAGAACGGCAACATCGAGCCGGGTGATGCGTTCCGCCTGCATTTCTCCATCGAATGGATCGTGATGCTTATGCTGGGCGGCGCGGGCACGGTGTTGGGGCCGGTGCTGGGCGGAGGCATCTATCAATGGCTGCGCAAGACGTTGCTGACCTCTCCCATCTTCAAGGATTATCAATTGGTCGTGGCGGGCGTGATGTTGCTCATCATCGTCCTCTTCGTCCCCACCGGCATCATCGGTTGGGTCCGGACCCGTTCGGCTAAGTTACGGAGGATATTCGAATGAAGATTCTGGAAGTCAAAAACGTCACCAAACGCTTTGGCGGCCTCCTCGCGGTCAACCGGGTCACCTTCGATCTGGAAGAGGGCGAGATATTGGGGCTCATCGGCCCCAATGGCGCGGGCAAGACGACCCTGTTCAACTGCATCAACGGCGTCTATAGCCCCACCGAAGGTCAGATCGTCTTCCAGGGCAAGGACATCACCGGACTGCCTACGTATCGTTCAGCGCATCTGGGCCTCTCCCGCACCCATCAGATCGTACGCCCTCTGAACGAACTCACCGTGCTGGAAAACGCGATGGTGGGAGCCTGCTATGGCCGCGAGAACATGAATCTGAGCGACGCCCGCGAAACCGCGATGGCGATGCTAGAGTTTGTGGGCATGGCCGATAAGGCGGAGCTGCTGGCGGGGACGCTGAACGTGGCCCAAAAGAAGCGGCTGGAGATGGCCCGGGCGCTGTCGGCCAGGCCCTATTTGCTGCTGTTGGATGAAGTGCTCGCGGGCCTGAACACCGCGGAGGTCACCTCCATGCTGGATACCATCCGTAAAATTCGGGAGCAGGGCGTTACCATCATCATGATCGAACACATCATGCATGCGGTGATGAACCTCTCCGACCGGATCATCGTCCTGAATTACGGCTCCCTCATCGCGGAGGGCTCGCCCGAGGAGGTGTCGCAGAACCCCGAGGTCATCGAAGCCTACTTGGGCGACCCCGAACTCGCCGAACGCTTACTTGAGGAGGAGAAAGCATAATGGCTCTACTGGAAGTGCGCAACGTCACCTCAGGCTACGGCGATCTGCAGATCTTGTGGGGGGCCACCCTCGACCTGGAGGAGGGCCGGCTCACCACCCTGGTGGGAGCCAATGGCGCGGGCAAGACCACGCTCCTGCGCACTATTGTGGGGCAGATCAAGCCCTGGGATGGGCAGATCTTCTTCCAAGGAAAGGATGTGAGTAAGCTCCCGCCTTACACCAAGGCCGAGATGGGCCTGATTATGGTGCCCGAGGGCCGTCAGCTCTTCACCGAGATGACCGTGCGGGAGAACCTCGAGATGGGGGCCACGCCCAAGCGGGCTCGCGCCCGCATAAAACAGAACTTGGAAAGGGTCTTCGACATCTTCCCTCGGCTCCAAGAGCGGGCAGATCAAAAAGCGGGCACCATGAGCGGCGGTGAGCAGCAGATGCTGGCCGTAGCCCGGGGCATCATGTCCGAACCCGTCGTGCTCATGATCGACGAGCTCTCTTTGGGCCTGGCGCCTGTCCTCACCCTGGACCTGTTCATGTCCTTGCGTCGCTTGCGGGATGAGGGCATCACCATCCTGCTGGTGGAGCAGAACGTGCGCATGGCCCTCAAGGTCAGCGACTACGCCTACGTGTTCAGCGAGGGCAAGGTCGAACTGCAAGGTCCCTCCAAGGAAGTTGAGAACAACGAGGAAGTGCGTCGGGCGTATCTGGGCATTTAAAGCTTCAAGGTGCGACGCACTTGGCATGTCCCTTGCGGAGCGACGCTGCTGGACCTCCAGAAGGTGGTCACCCCAAAAGTGCGTCGCACCTGATGGGATTTGACGAGAAACGGACTTGGGGTCATACTTGAGTATGATACCTGAGTCCG
>DUEQ01000231.1 GCA_011192085.1 Caldilineae bacterium | reverse complement strand
TGGTGGCCGTAATCATCGATCACGGTCACGCCCCCGGCCTCGCCAAGCAGATCAAAACGCCGCCCCGCCCCGCGAAACTCGGAAAGCGCCTGCGCGGCGGCATCCAGGGGGAGGTTCAATTGGTCGGCAATGCCCAGCGCAGCGAGCGCGTTGAGCACGTTGTGCCGCCCCGGAACCTGAAGGCTGCACGAGCAGCGGGCTGCAGGTTTTCGGGCGTGGATGACAGCGTCAAAGGCGTAACCCTTGCCAGGGATAGGGCGCAGGTTTTCGGCACGGTACTCTGCCGCTGCGGCCTGAATGGCGTATGTAAAGGTGCGCAGGTTTTGCTGGCGGGCAACGGGCATCAAATCGAGTGCGCCAGGGTCATCCGCACAAAGGAGGAGGATTCCTTCTGGGGTTAGCCGCCGCACAAAATCCCGGAACGCGTCTCGAAACTCTTCGGGGGAGGGATAAATATCAGGATGGTCGTGTTCCACATTGGTGATAATCGCCATCTGGGGCTGCAATCCCAAAAAAGTGCGGTCGTACTCGTCGGCCTCAATGGCAAAGATCTCGCCAGTTCCGGCGCGGGCGTTGGTCTCCAGGTTGTTGACAACACCACCGACGATGAAAGACGGGTCTTGCCCGAGGGCTGTGAGCATCCAGGCCAGCATGGCAGTGGTGGTGGTTTTGCCGTGTGTCCCGGCGACGGCGATGCCCTGGTGGTTTTGCAGCAACCGGCTCAGGAAATCTGCCCGCTTGAATACCGGAATGCCGGCTTGGAGGGCAGCCTGCACTTCGGGGTTGCGCTCTGGGATAGCGGATGAACGCACTACCAGGTCGGCGCCAGCGATATTTTCGGGCGCGTGGCCGATAAAGACCTGCGCGCCGGCATCGCGGACAGCCTGCGCCAGCGGGGAATCCTGCATATCAGAGCCGCTGACAGTGTAACCGCTCTCTAGCAGGACGCGGGCGATGGCCGAAAGTCCGGTGCCGCCAATGCCGATCAGGTGAATGTGGTCCATAGTCAAAATTTACACGAAAACCGCAATGACAAACAAGAAAGCCAAAATAACGGCAATGTAGATCAGGGGCGCATCCATCATCCAGTTGGGCGGGAGTTTCGCGTACAGTTCCATCG
>DUEQ01000230.1 GCA_011192085.1 Caldilineae bacterium | reverse complement strand
TTATCAATAAACGGAGAACGCATTACGGTGAACTTCTCTATCTTTGTAGGCAAGGGAACAGGCCCCACCACGGCCGCTCCTGTACGCTCTGCCGCTTCCACAATCTGTCGCACTGAATTGTCGAGAAGCCGATGATCGTATGCTTTCAGCTTGATACGAATTCGCTGTTTTGCCATTGCCCCCTCCCGGCGTGGGGTAGAGGGTTGCGCCATCCCTCTACCCCACCCGATTTCAGTCCTTACTTGATGATCTCGGTGATCACACCAGCGCCGACCGTACGTCCACCTTCTCGAATCGCAAACCGACTCCCTACCTCCAACGCCACCGGCACAATCAACTCTACCTGCAGGTTCACATTGTCCCCTGGCATCACCATCTCTATCCCCTCAGGCAACGATACCGTCCCCGTCACGTCCATCGTCCGAATGTAAAACTGCGGCCGATACCCCTCAAAGAACGGCGTGTGCCGTCCACCCTCTTCCTTCTTCAACACATACACCTCACTCATGAACGTCGTATGCGGCGTGATCGTCCCAGGCGCTGCCAACACCTGCCCTCGCTCAACCTCATCCCGGTCTATCCCCCGCAACAAACACCCAACATTGTCCCCCGCTATCCCTTCCCGCAACGTCTTGCGGAACATCTCCACCCCCGTCACCACGGTCTTCCGCGTCGGCCGCAACCCCACAATCTCCACCTCTTCCATCGGCCGGATCTTCCCACGCTCAATCCGCCCCGTCACCACCGTCCCCCGCCCCTTGATCGAAAACACATCCTCAATCGGCATCAAAAACGGCTTGTCCATCTCCCGCACCGGCGTCGGTATGTACTCGTCTACCGCATGCAATAACTCCCAGATGCACTCATACTCCGGCGCCCCCGGATCCGCGCTATCCGACTCCAACGCCTGCAACGCACTCCCGCGCACAATCGGAATGTCGTCCCCAGGAAATCCATACCCATCTAGCAGCTCCCGTAGCTCCAACTCCACCAGCTCCAGAAGCTCCTCATCATCCATCATGTCTACCTTGTTCAAAAACACCACCATCGCAGGCACTTCCACCTGCCGCGCCAACAACACATGCTCCCGCGTCTGCGGCATCGGCCCATCCGGCGCCGCCACCACCAAAATCGCCCCG
Source organism: Caldilineae bacterium (assembly GCA_011192085.1). Lineage (GTDB taxonomy): Bacteria > Chloroflexota > Anaerolineae > J102 > J102 > M2005. Next base: position 790 of record DUEQ01000230.1, on the reverse strand, counting down.
TCCATCTGCGCCGCCCCCGTGATCATGTTCTTGATGTAGTCCGCATGCCCAGGACAGTCCACGTGCGCATAGTGCCGCTTCTCCGTCTCATACTCCACATGCGCAATCGCTATGGTGATGCCGCGAGCCTTCTCCTCCGGCGCTTTGTCAATCTGGTCAAACGGCGTGAAATCCGCCAACCCCTTCAGCGACAACACCTTCGTGATCGCCGCCGTCAATGTCGTCTTCCCATGATCAATGTGCCCAATCGTCCCCACATTCACGTGTGGCTTCGTTCGCTCAAATACCGGCTTAGCCATGCTAATACAACCTCCTCAAAATAACAGGTAACAATAGCTGGGCGCCCCCCTAGGGCGACAATTTCTCGTCCTGTACAAACCAACGCTTGGAGCCCACGATGGGACTCGAACCCATGACCCCGTCCTTACCAAGAACGTGCTCTACCGACTGAGCTACGTGGGCATCGAAACAGGTGGGCCGGGCAGGACTCGAACCTGCGAAGGCTTCCGCCAGCGGGTTTACAGCCCGCCCCCTTTGCCGCTCGGGACACCGACCCAGGGGGAACATTGCCATTTTACCAAAGAGGCCCTGCTTTTGCAAACCTCGCATGGTAAAAAATCGCAATGCAGGAGCCGACGAAGGGACTCGAACCCATAACCGGCGGTTTACAAAACCGCTGCTCTGCCAATTGAGCTACGTCGGCGAGACTGGTCGTCCAGGCCATCTGACCAGCATTTCATTATAATGAGACAGGAAGAAAAAATCAAGTTTTTCGGGGTAGTTCACAGGG
>DUEQ01000023.1 GCA_011192085.1 Caldilineae bacterium | reverse complement strand
TCCAACCAGTCGACATGATTGGGCGTGATGATGGCTGGGCCGCGATGGGGCATGCGCTCCAGCCCTTGCACATCGAGCTTCACCAGCAGTTTCAGCAACGCGCGCAGCACGCGCTGGACGACTGTCCAACCCCATGGAGTCTTGATGGCCTGGGAGATCGGTTCACTCATCGGGCGTCAAGTTGCGATGACCTTCCGCCAGAAGACGGTAATCGGCAACGGGAAGGTGGATGGGGATGAGTTCGACGGAGAAGAACGCTGTCTCGCCCGGCTGAATGTCGGGCGGCGTTGTCGCGACCTTGCGCAAGCCTGTCACCTGGCCCTGTTCGTCCAACAGGGCGACGATCACCGCCGTCTCGTAAGTGGGATCCTTTCCGACGTTCGTCACCTCGCCGGAAAGCAGATACACCGATTCACCCGCGTCCTGAATCAGCACATGGCGTACGGCCAGCTCGCGATGGTGAAATGCCGTATGGGCCGGGTTGGCGTTGACGACGCGGCTCTGATACCGGTCGAAGGAGGGCGGGCGGGGCGTAAAGCGGACCACGAAGAATCCGGCATCCTCCCGGGGGAGGAGCATGTCCTGCAAGAGGGGCGCCTGGACGCTGGCGACCATGGCCCCATCGGCGTCCAGCAGATCCACCTGGACGACCACATGCTCCAGCGGCTCCCCCTCCGACAGAAGCGCTTGTCCGAACGCCCACAGCCCATCGGCCTGAGCACTGAAGGCGAGGGGGCCGATGCGGATGGGCGGAGGCGTGGGCTCGGGCGTAGGCTCGCCACCCGCGCCCAGTCGGGCTTCGGGATCGAGGGGGATGATGATCTGCTGGCCTGCCAGCAGCCCGCGCGGGTCAGTGATGCCGTTGGCTTCCTGGATGGCCTGGACGGTGACGCCATAACGCCGCGCCAGCCCGATGAGGGTGTCGCCCGCCTGGAGGGTGTGGATGATGGGGGTGGGCTCGGGCGTGGGGGTGGGCGAGGGATTGGGCGTGGCGGGAAGGGGCGTGGCGGTAGGCGTCACTGTGGGGGAGGGGGCGGGCGTGAATCGGTCGGGCGTGGCCGTGGGCGCGGGGGAGAATGGCGTGGGCGTGGGTTTGGTGATGACCTGCCCGCATCCGCCCAGCAGGATAAGCAAAGGAATGAGGGACAGCAGCCTACTGAACACCGAGCAAGGAGGTTCGACCGCGGCGATGGAGGCGCTTCACCGAGCGATATTCGCTCAGCTCCAGCCCCAACGTCAGCCCTGTGCCAGCCAGAAAAAGCAAGGGCAGGGGTAGCAAAGCCCAGTCGCCCGTGATCAGCATGATGGTCGTGGTCAACAGGGCGTAGGCGAAGGCCAGGGCCTCGGGCAGGAAATCGCGTAGGGCCATGGTGCGAGGGAGGGCGGCCTGGCGGGGGCCGCGTCCCTGCTTGGGGGTGCGTTCGAAGATCCCGCCCGACGCGTGCAATCCGGCCATGACGGAGAGGGAGATGGCGGGGGAGAGGCCCATGAACAGGATGGCCAGGAGGGGTAGAGCCCACAGGCGCTTCAGGCCAGCGCGGCCATCCAACGCCCACTGGGCCAGAGCGAACATCATGAACGGCGCAATGGAGAAGGCCATGGAGGCCACGCCGATGCCGGGCAAGGGCAGGCGATGGTCGGGTAAGAGAGCCAGGGGCAGGGAGAGGATGAGTAGGGCCAACAGGGGGAGATGAAAGGCGTAGCCCCCCATGTGGGCCAGGGCGTACAGCTTCCTCGCCCATCCTTTGTCGCTGCGGAGAATGGGCAGGGCCAACTTGCGCAAGGTCTGGATGGAGCCTTTGGCCCATCGACGCTGCTGACGTTTGAACCCGGTGAGGACGGGGGGGAGTTCGGCGGGCGCGGCGATGGCGTTGACGTAGCTGCCGCGCCAGCCTTTCAACTGCGCCCGATAGGCCAGATCCAGGTCCTCGGTGACGGTGTCGGCCTGCCAGCCGCCTGCGTCGTCGATGGCGGCCCGACGCCAGAGTCCGCCGCTGCCGTTGAAGTTCTGCATGAAGCCGGAGGCGGATCGGGCCTGCTGTTCCACCACGAAATGCCCATCCAGGGCCAGGGCCTGGGCCGCGGTGATCAGGTTCTGAGTTCGATTGAGATGGGCCCAGCGAGTCTGCACGAAGGCGAGTTCAGGATGAGCGGCCAGGGCGGCGACGGTCCGTTTCAGCCAATCGGGTTCAGGCGCGAAGTCGGCATCGAAGATGGCGACGAAGTCGCTGGCGTCCGCTTGCAGGCCCGCGGCCAGTGCGCCCGCTTTGTAGCCGGTGCGGCGTTTGCGGTGGAGGTGCTCGATGTGCAGTCCGCGCTCCCGACGCAGCCGGGCCACCAGCCGGGCCACTCGGGCAGCGGTGCTGTCGGTGGAGTCATCCAGCACCTGGATATGGAGACGGTCCGCGGGGTAATCGAGGGCCGCAACCGCGGCGATAACTCGTTCGGCCACCTGACGCTCGTTGAAGATGGGCGTCTGGATGGTGACCGTGGGCCAATCCTCCGGCGGCAGGGCCGCGGGCCAGTCGTGGCGATGGCGATAACGCAGGAAGAGAATCACCGAGGCCAGGACGAAGAGGCCGTAGAAGATCAACAAAAAGACAGCGCTCTGATAGAGCGCAGGGATGAGGGTTTGCATGGAGGCCATGATGGAAGGGGTCCGATCATCGTTTCAGATTCGAAAGGCCGAAGAGGAGGTCGCGGGCGAGGTCTGCGTAGAGGGGGATGCTGCGATGGACTTCGGCGAGCTGAATGGACTCGTTGGGCGCATGACTGAGGAGGCTGCGTCCCGGCCCGAAGCCGATGGTGGGAATGCCCGCGAGCCCCACAGTATAAACGCCATCGCTGGAAAAGCGCCAGATTCCCACCTCCGGTTTGTGGCCCAGACTGCGCTCCATGGAGGCGACCGCTTGAACCAGCAGGGGGTGGTCTTCGGGCAGGAGCCAGGCGGGATAGTGGGCGTCGGCTGCGAGTTTGTAGCCGGTGTAGGAATTCTGCTGATAATGGGCGATGCGGGCCTGGGCGCGCACGCCTTCCCGCTGGATGAGGGTGTCCAGTTCGGCCAGCACGCGGGAGGCGGTCTCGCCCAGGGTGATGCGGCGGTCGATGGTGAGATCGCAGCGGTCGGGGATGGCGTTGTGCGCGCTGCTGTGGGTGGTGAATCGGGTAATGGCAATGGTTCCCTGGCCCAGCACAGGGTCTTTCATCAGATTCATGCCCAGCAGCTCAATGCCGAAGACCAGCCGAGCCGCGGCGTAGAGCGCGTTGTCGCCCTGTTCGGGCATGGCGGAATGCGCGGTGCGGCCAAAGGTGGAGAGGCGCACCTCCATGCGCCCGCGGTGTCCCCGTACCAGGCGCATCTCCGTGGGCTTGGCGATGAGGGTCCAATCGGGGAGGAGGTCCAATGCGTTCAGCGCGGCTTGCAGGGCCAATCCTTCAGCAGGCTCCTCTTGCACCACGGCCACAACCAGGATCTGCCCTGGCAATGCATCGTTGCTTCGGGCCAGCAAACCCAGCCCGTAAATCATGGCTGCCAGGGAGCCTTTGGCGTCGACGCTGCCTAGGCCGTACAATCGCCCCTCTCGGATCTCCCCTCCAAAGGGATCGACTTCCCAGGCCGTGGGGTCGCCCACCGCGGCGGTGTCCAGATGCCCATCCACGAGGAGGATGGGGCCTTGTTTTGCGCCCAGCCAGCCCACCACATTGCCCACGTCATCGATCCGCACATCTCGAAATCCCAGCGCGCGCATCTCATCGGCCACCAGCCGGGCGACGTCGGCTTCCTGGCCAGAGGGACTGGGTGTGCTCACCAGGCGCTGCAAGAAATCGGTGCACGCGTCTGCGTAGGCGCTGCTCAAGCGCTCGCGAGCGTAGGACGTTCGGGCGGGAAGAAGGGGCAGTAGGGGCATGGTTTTTATTCTGGAAACAGGCGTCACGGGCGGTAGCCCGCGGCTACCGGTGGACATGGTGGCAGGTGGTAGGTAGCAAGTAGCAGGTGGGGCTGCTCAGGTCCACTGGCCCCTTGCGACCTGGCGCCTGCAAACCTTGGATACAGCCAACCTGACGCAGATGGCCAAGTTCGTCAAACGTCATTGGCAAACTCGGCCAATCTCGGCTTCGAGATCATCTCTGCAAACCACGCGAATTCTATTTTCGAGACAGGGTCAATAGGCGCCCTCGCCGATGATGACTTTGGGGATGGTGCGGAGGAGGATGGCGATGTCGAGGCCAGGCGACCAGTTTTCGACGTAGTAGATGTCCAACATGACCATTTCGTCGAAGCTGAGATTGGAGCGTCCTGAGACCTGCCAGAGGCCGGTCATGCCGGGAAGAGCTCGCAATCGTTTACGATGCCAGGGATCATACCGTTCCACTTCCTCGGGCAGAGCGGGACGAGGCCCCACCAGGCTCATCTCGCCTTTCAGCACGTTGAAGATCTGGGGGAGCTCATCCAAGCTGGTGCGACGCAGGAAGCGCCCCACTCGCGTCAGCCGGGGGTCATCCTTGATCTTGAAGATGGGACCGTCGGCTTCGTTGAGGGCTTCTAGTTGGGGTTTCAATTGTTCGGCATCGGGGACCATGGAACGGAATTTATACGCTTTGAAGGGTTCGCCGTTCCGGCCCACGCGGGTCTGGATGAAGAACACCGGCCCCGGGGAATCCAGTTTGATGGCCAGGGCCAGCAGCCCCATGATGGGGAGCGCCACAAGCAATCCCAGGCTGCCGATGATCCAATCCAGGGCCCGCTTGATGACGAGCTGACCCCGAGTGAAACCGGGTTGTTTGATGCTAATGAGGGGGATGCCGTGGAGCATCTCGATATCGACCCGGTCGAGGCTCAATTGTAGCACATCGGGCACAACTCGGGCCCGTACGTTCATGCGGTTGCACTGGTTGAGGATGCTGTTGATGCGGCGGTGATATTGCCAGGGCAGGGTGACGATGACCTCATCCACCTGGTTCTCCACCAGCACCTGGGGGAGGTTGTCGATGGGGCCGAGGCCATGAAAGGGACCCAGGTTGCGCTGGCCCTTCTGGGGGTTGTCATCCAGAAAGCCCAGGACTTCGTAGCCCAGGGCGGGTTCGGCCAGCAAGGTGCGCATGATTGTACGGCTGATCTCGCCCGCGCCCACCAGCAGGATGCGTCGAGAGCCAAAACCTTTTCGTCGCAGCCGGGCGGTAAGATAGCGGTTGCCCAGGTGGGCGAGGGTGGTGAGGAAAAGGATGAATCCGCCCGCCATGCCGTACACCAGCCGGGAGTGATAGAGGGGCTGGAACATGTAGTTGCCCACCATGAGGACGATGGTGACCACGGCGCTGGAGGTGAGAAGCCGCGAGAATTCGGCGAAGAAGGAGGCGCCGCGCGGGATGGCGTAGACGCCTTGCAGGTAAAAGATAAACAGGGTGAAGACCGCGGCGATGGCGCCGATCTTGAAGTAGAAGCTAAAATCGGTGTAGGACGCCGGATCCACGATGTGATACCATTGCCGCTCATAACGCAGATACCACGCCAGGTAGAAGGCGAGGATGACCAGGATCGCGTCGACGCCAGCCAGGAGGATTCTCTGGTAGCGGTGGATGAACTTAAGCATGGGGAAGATTCAGGATGCGGGCATAGACGCGGGCGGTTTGGCGGGCGGTCTCTTGCCACTGAAAGCGTCGGGCCTGGGCCAGACCCTGGGCGCGCATGGCGTCGAGTCGCTCCGGTTCGGATTCGGTCACCCGCCAAATGGCCTGAGCCAGGGCGTCGGGGTCGTCGGGATCGATAGTCAGGGCGGCCTGGCCTGCGACTTCGGGCAGGCTGCTGGCGGTGGAGGTGATGACAGGCAGACCGCTGCGCATGGCCTCGACGACGGGCAGGCCGAAACCTTCGTAGTAGGAGGGATAGACGAAAAGGGTGGCCGCGTTATACAGCCAGGGCAGGTCCTCCCAAGGCACAAAGCCCAGGAAATGCACATCCTTTTCCAGACCCAGGGCCTGGACCCTGACGAAGATTTGCTGATAATGCCATCCTTTGCCGCCGCCGATGAACAACGGGAGAGGATGGCGGGCCAGGGTGCGATAGCGGGCGTAGGCCTCAATGAGGCCGAGGTGGTTCTTGCGGGGCTCCAGGGTGCCCACCATGAGGATGAATTGCTCGGGCAGGCTTTTTCGCTTCCTCCAGGCTTCCACCTCTGCCCGCGGCAGGGGGCGATAGCGGGCGTCCGCGCCGGGATAGATGACTTGAATCTTCTCATCTGGAATCCCGAGCAGGGAGGTCAGATCCCGCGCGGTGGCGTGGGAATCGGCGATGACGACGCGGGCCCGACGGCAACTGAACGAGGTCATCCGGGAGAGGTATTGCTGTTTGCTTCTGGGAAAAGCGTGGGGAAAGCGAAGGAAGGTGAGGTCGTGCACCGTGACGACCGTGGGGATGGCGACGGCAACGGGAAGGGCGTATGCGAAGCCATGGAGCAGATCAAGGCCCAACTGTCGCGTCAGCCGGGCCACCTGCACCTGTTCCCACAGGATGCGCTGTGTGGGACTTTCCGTCAGTTTCGTTGCCCGATGGCATGTGACCCCTGGGGCGGAGAATGCCCTGTCCATCAGGAAAGCGTGAAAGTCGAATGCGGGTGCGTGGCGGGGCAGGAAGGCAAGCAATGCCTTGCTGTATTGATGGATGCCCGCCCCCCGGTAGTTGGGCGCAGAGGAAAGGAGGGTGGCCATCAGGCCGATGGTTGGACGAGATGGAGATGGGATCACGGAACCAATTATAAGGCATGATTTCGTCATTTAGCCAACCCGCCCATCCTCCATCCTCTGGTGGCTGAATTGACGCGCCCTGCTCGACGCGCATACAATAGGGTCATGCGAATCGCTGTGCTCTCTGATATCCATGGCAATGTGGTCGCCCTCAAGCGGGCGCTGGAAGCCGTTGACGCGCTGCAACCCGACAGCCTGTTTTGTCTGGGGGATGTGGTGGGCTATGGGCCTGAGCCTGAAGCCTGCGTCGAACTCATTCGCGCGCGGGCGGATGTCTGTCTGGCCGGGAATCATGATCTGGCGGTGGTGGGCGCGCTCCCGTTGTCGGCATTCAATCCCGTCGCCCGCGAGGCGATCCTGTGGCATCGGACGCATCTGAGCCGAGAAAGCCTGGACTGGCTGGCTTCGCTGCCCACGCGTCAGGATCTCCCTGACCTTACTCTGGCGCATGGCAGCCCGCGAGCCCCTGTGTGGGAGTATGTGACCGACCCTGAGACCGCGGCGGAGAATTACGATGCTTTCCAGACTCCTGTATGCCTTATCGGACACAGCCATCTGGCCATGGCCTGGCGACTGCACAAGGAACGTGGTCAGATCGAAGCCCGGTTGACGGGGGAGGAGCCAGGCGTTCCTCTGGCGTTGGACATCGGGGATAAGTGGCTGCTCAATCCGGGTGGCGTAGGCCAACCGCGCGATCACGATCCCCGGGCCTCGTTCGCTCTGTTGGATCTAGAGGCGCGGACGTGGACGTGGCATCGAGTGGCGTATGATGTCGATGCGGTGGCGCGGGCGATCCTGGACGCAGGGCTTCCGGAGGTGTTGGGCACGCGGTTGTATCTGGGCTGGTGACGCGTTTCAACCCCGATGCAGATTAGGGTTATTGCGCTGCCAAAGCTATGCACTGGTGCGAGAAGATGGAAACCGTGATTGCCCAGCTAGGTGGACGATTTTCAAATCGAGCGTATCCGCGCCTGTGATCTGTGGCATGTCCAATCACGACGGGTGCGAAGGATTCTGGCGCATACCCTTTGTGCCTTCATCAACCTCCAAACTTGGTCCTTCACCACTTGACGTCAGCGGTCTTGTGACCTCATAAAAAGTCGCACGTTGCGTAGAAAAAGCTTTGACGCGCTTGGCGCGCTTCGGGTCTTTGCGCCTTTGTGATGATTGAAGTCGGGCGCGTTAGTAGGTGCGCGGGCGAAAAAATAATTGTTTAAATCCCATATTCGCACAGATGAGCTGATGCCAAGCGCCCTGACTGATA
>DUEQ01000229.1 GCA_011192085.1 Caldilineae bacterium | reverse complement strand
GCTCGGCCTGAAACTTCTTATAGGTCTTGTGGCGCGCAATTTGATCCCACCGCCATCTTGGGATAAATACCCAATCATGGTAGGATCGAGGCCGATAATACGCGATCAGCTTGAGCAGACGCCGCTGGTTGACAATGTCCCGGGGAAACACCTCCGCCAGCAACGCCAGGTCCTTCGCTGCGATCCACCCCTCTAAATTGTGCGTGGAATCCGGCCAGATCTTCCCCCGGCCATACCGCGCATACGTCCACGCCACCATCCGGTCTATCTCCTCCTTCACGCCTCGCCAATCCCCCCGATTGATCATCTTAGAATACCCGTGATGCGACGTCTTGATCCAATGCTTGAGCTTACGCCGGGCGTCGGACGGATCCAGATTTTGCCGGTAATAGTACATCGCTACCGTCAGGCATGCGTTATGCCGGGTGCTCGGACCGGGAAGCCCCTCCTCCAAGAGCTCCTCCGCCTCGGCCTTCCGGATCCACGTGTCCGGACGAGGCTCCCTGAACTCAAATTCCAGTTGTCGCGGCCACTCCTCGAGGGGATAAGGTTCAATCTTCAGGGCCCAATAGAGCATCTCCGACCAATGCATCTCCAACGGTGCGCCGGTCTCCTCGTCGATCAACCGTTGATCCTTGCCGAAAGAAAGCCGAAACTTGCGATTAGGCTGCGGATACAGTTCGGCGCCTATCTCGTGCACCGGCTTCCTGAGGAGATCCAGGATCAACCGCTTGGTGGCCGGCGCATCGCGAAATCGGGTCGCCAGCATCATATGGAAATTGCCGGACTCCCACCAACTGGGAGAAGTACACAAAAGATATTGGCCGGGCGAAAGCCCCAACGTCTCCACCGCGCGCGCTACGGCCTCCGGATCGGGACGATCGAAGTCCAGAAAACTCAATCGGGGGTACCAGGGGGCTTTGGTGGCCACCCAATACGTGCCCTCCAAATGGGCCTGAATCGCCGGGTCGGAGAGCGGCTTGTATCGGGTGCGCCAGTCCTTACCCGGCCATTGATGGCCATACGGTCCGGATCGCTCCTTCGCAATCACCTCTTTATACCCCGGAAAGGCGTCCTCTAAGCTCGTCCAGGATAACATAGGGGAGACTCCTTCCTTCCGCAGAGGGGCAGAGGGGCAGGGGGGCAGGGGGGTCCCCTCCGCTCCCCAGCTCCTCTGCTCCTCTGCGGCCGTTCTGCTCCTTCCTGGGCCATAAAACCCCCAGCACTGGCCGCGTACCAAGCAAAAAAAGCACAGAGCTTCCCTCTGCCTGAAATTCT
>DUEQ01000228.1 GCA_011192085.1 Caldilineae bacterium | reverse complement strand
TCAGTCTACGGGACGATTTCGGAGAGATCCGGGAGGAATTGTGGCGATGTCTTGGAGATGGGATCTTTGCATCCCGTCCCCCTACCCTGTATCATTGATGTTAAGAGTTCACGGCCGTGCATTCAGATCACTGAATCCGCGGCTATCCTAACCAAGCCTCCCTCCTTATTCCATCCGAGTCGCCATGCACCCACATCCCACCGTCGTCACCCTGGACCTGGAGGGCGTGTTCACGCCCGAGATCTGGATCGCGTTCGCCGACAAAGTCGGCATCCCCGAACTGCGCCGCACCACCCGCGACGAACCTGATTATGACAAGCTCATGCGCTTTCGCATCGCCCTGCTGAAGGATCACGGCCTCACCCTGGCCGACATCCAAGCTGTCATCGCGGCGATGTCTCCCCTACCTGGCGCCCGAGAGTTCCTGGACTGGCTGCGGGCTCGGGCGCAGGTCATCATCCTCTCCGACACCTTTTACCAGTTTGCCCAGCCGCTCATGGCCAAACTGAACTATCCCACCCTCTTCTGCCACTCACTGGTGATAGATGCCAGCGGCATGATCACAGATTACAGGCTACGCATGCCCGATAGCAAGCGGGCCGCGGTGAACGCGCTCAAGGCCATCAACTTCACCATCGTGGCCGCGGGCGATAGCTACAACGACGTGACCATGCTCAAGGAGGCGGACCAGGGCTTCCTCTTCCGCCCGCCTGAAAACGTTAAAGCGGAATTCCCCCAATTCCCCGTGGCCGAGGATTATGAGACCCTGAAGGGATACATCGAGCCGTGGTTATTTTGAAAAATAGCTTTGGCTCCGTTTACCCTTCCCCCAGCAACGCCTTGGCCAGCCAGCGGGCCTCGGCCACCAGGTCGACGTCCACTGGCAGTTCGTAGTTTTCGTTCACTCGCAGCGTCATATGGTCGATGACCTCGACCGCGCCTTGGGGCAGGTCGGGCCAGGCGCGCAGGAATTTCACTCGGTCATACGCGGTCATATGGGGAGTCGCGATCCCGCGACGCTTCATGTATTCCGCGGCCACGATGCCTGCGGCCCGACGCGCGCACACCCGGGCCTTGCCTTCATTGCCCTGGGCCCGGGCCTGTTCCGCCATCTGCATCTCACGGGCGAAGCGCACCCGCCAGTCTCGCGTTGGCATGCCCCGATTGTAGCACAGCCCCATGCCCCGTCGTAAACGCCGCGCCCCTGTCGCGTCCACGAACGCGTTCGCCTGGCCCGTGCCGGAGGAGCTGGCCCCGCTCCTGGCTATGACCGTCATCCCCGCCCTATTCAACATCCAGAGCGGAGCCAGCTTCGAGCCGGACAAAGCCGCGATGCTTATCTCGCTGGCCGCGGCCGCGCTGGCGGCCCGACTGTGGCGGGCTTGGCGCCAACCCCAACGCAGGGCCATCACCCTGCCTGCGGTCCTGCTCGCGGGCCTGGCCTTGTGGGCGATCCTGGTCACCCTGGCGGCCATCGATCCCGTGACGAGCCTGTGGGGGAATTATGAGCGGGGCTATGGCCTGCTGATCGTGCTGGCGGGGTTGGCGTTTCTGGCCATCGCCTGGGAGATGACGCGGGCGGGAAAGGGTTGGTGGCTGGTGGATGCGGCCATCCTGGGAGCGGCCATCCCTGTGTTCTATGGGTATGTGCAGATGCTGGGGCTGGACCCGGTGCGCGGTGTGGGGATCAGCTTTCCTCTGGGCGAGCGCGCGGCCTCGACCCTGGGCAACCCCCTCTACCTGGGCGATTACCTCCTGCTGACAAGCATCCTCCTGCTGGCCCGCCGAATCCTGCGCCCGCCCGACAGACCTGCCGCCCGCCACGCGCTCGACCTCGCGCTCCTCCTTGCGGCGGGACTGCTGGGCCTCACCTTCAGCCGTAGCGCATATCTGGGCCTGGCCGCGTCCGGGCTGACGCTGACCCTTTTCTGGTGGGGACAGCGCCGCCGCATGGGCGCCGCGGGCCGCATGGACCGCTGGGTGGCGGGAGGCGTCCTGCTGGCGGTGGGGATGGGGGCGGCCGCCATGATCGCACTGTGGCCGCGGTTGCAGCACGGCGGCACGCTACAACAGCGCCTGCTCATCTGGCGCGCGGTCATTGACCTGATGCAGGCCCGGCCGCGGGCGCTGCTCACGGGGCTGGGCTTCGACACGCTGCCCCTGGCCCTCGCGCCCCATCTCTCACCCACGTTGGCCCACTTCGAGCCCGACTTCGCGTTCCGCATCGCCGATCGAGCCCACAGTCTGCCCCTGGAGCTGGTGAGCACGGGCGGGCTGCCCTGGCTGCTGGGATGGGCGGCCCTGGCCGGGTGGCTGCTCTGGCGGCTGGGACGCAGCGCGCATCCCCTCGCGCCCTACCTGGCCGCGGCCATCGTGGGACGGGCCGCGTTGCTCCTGGTCAGCTTCCCCACCCACGCGCCCGACCTCCTGTTCTGGGTCATCCTGGGCCTGGGACTGGGCATCACCTCGAAAGAGTCCTCCCCTTTTCCCGAGCCCCCTTCCCGCCTCCATCCCGAGACCTGGCTGTTGCTGACCCTGGCTCCGTTCATGGTCTTCGGCTTCAGCCTCAGCGCGTCTTGGCCCGGCGGCCTCCTTCTCTGGCTCCTCGCGCTTGCCCCCCTGATCGCGCTCACCCTCGCCCTCTCGCCCTCTCGCCCTCTCGCCCCTTCGCCCCTTCCCCTTCTCGCCCTCGCATTCCTCCTCCTGCCCGCCATCCTCCTCAATCAGCGCATCGGCCCGCCCGCGATGGTGGCGTGGGCGTGGCTGCACGCCTGGCTCTTGCTGTTGGTCTTTCTCCCTGCGTTCATGCGCGATTCCCGGCCCGCGATCTCGCGCGTCGCGCTCCTGGCGGCCATCACCCTAGCCATGGCCTTCGCGCTCACGGCCACGGTGCAGCGCCCGCGGCTGGGCGACATCGCCTACAAGGCCGCCTGGCTGAGCCCTGACGCCAACCAGCGAGAGCTGAATCTGCGCCGGGCGCTACGCCTCGCGCCCTACGACCACGTCATGGCCGCGGGCATGGCCTGGATCGAAGCCCAGCGAGTGGCCGCGGAGGATGCATGGGGAGATGAGGCGCGTCTGCGGCGCATCAGCAAGCTTTATCAGGAAGCCATGGCCGCCCAACCCCTGGCGCCCGAGCCCGCGATGGGCTACGCGCGCTGGCTGGCGAGCCTGCCTAACGCGCATGCCCAGGCGCTGGCCGCGTTCGACCGGGCCCTGACCCTCTCTCCCCACGACATCCAGGCCCTGAACGACCGGGCCATGAGGCTGGCTGCGCTGGGCCGAACCGATGAAGCCCTGGCCGAGCTCCAACGCCTCCTCCAGCTCGACCCGCTCTACGGCCCCACCTATGGGCATCTGGCCCAGGTGTATCGTCAGCTTGGGGATGAGGAGGCCGCGCGGGCGATTCTGGAGCAGGGCCGGGCCGCAGCGCCCTGGTGGGATTCTGGGGAATGACGTTCGACGCCCTGCCATCCCCATCGTGCCAGGGGATCAAGAGGGCGGATGCGATGGCGACCGCGGCTGCGACAGTCTGGGGCTCAACCCTTTCTCCATTTCTGAAATCCAGGCGGGGATCTGACGCATCGTCGGCTTCATGAGGCAGGGCGCAGATCCTCCTCGCAGGACGCCATCCGCCCCCAAACCTGGACCTTCTTCGACGACGAACTTCTGGACCTGCTGTGGGGGCTGGAAGCCACCGTGGCCATGTATCCCGACCTGGACCAGCTCCTGCGGGAGGTCCTGGCGGGCGAGCTCTTCCGGGCGGATGAACTGCCCCAGCCCAAACCGGGCGAACGCAAGCTCCTCTCCTCCGCCCCCATGTTCGACTGATTCCTGAATACTGGTTACTTGTCCTTCCCCCAACCGCCGCCGCCCGGGGTGGCGATGCCGATGCGGTCGCCCGCGCGGGCGTGGATGGCGGTCTTGCCGGGCAGGCGCTGGGGCTGGGAGCCGTCGCCCGGGATCAGCCAGTTCTCGCCCCGCGCGCCCTGCTCGCCCCCGGCCAGACCGTAGGGCGCGTGCCGTCGTCGTTCGGTGAGCAGGGTCACGGTGGCGTCGGCCAGCAACGCCACCTCCCGATAGACGCCATCCCCGCCCCGGTGCAGGCCCGCGCCGCCCGAACCATCCCGCAACTCGTAGCGAGTCACCCGCAGGGGATAGGCGTAGGCCAGGGCCTCCGCGGGCGTGTTCAGGGTGTTGGTCATGTGCACGTGCACGCCCGAGAGCCCGTCGTGCTGCGCGGACGCGCCCATGCCCCCGGCGATGGTCTCGTAATAAGCGAAACGTTCTCCCGAACGCGGGTCCACACCGCCGATGGTGATATTGTTCATGGTGCCTTGAGACGCGGCGGGGACGAGATCGGGCAGGGCTTGAGCGAACGCGCCCAGCACCGCGTCGGTGATGCGCTGAGAGGTCTCCACATTGCCCGCGGCCACTGCAGCCGGAAAACAGGCGTTGACCAAGGAGCTGTCGGGTGCAATGATATCCACCGCGCGGAAGATGCCCGCGTTGGTGGGCGCCGCGTCATCGGCCAGCAGGCAGCGGATGACGTAGAACACCGCGGACAGGGTGACCGAGTACACTGCGTTGATACCGCCCAAGGTTTGAGCATCCGTGCCCGTGAAGTCCACCAGCAAACGCTGTTCCTCTACCCGCACGGTGACCTGAATGCCCAGATCCTCGTTGCCGAAGCCATCGTCATCCATGACATCGCGGAAGGTGAACGCGCCCTGGGGCATGCGGGCGATGAGGTCTCGAATCATGCGTTCGGAATAGTCTTGCAGATGGGCCATGTACGCGGCCAGGAGGTCGGTCCCATAGCGCTGAGCCAGGGTCCGCAGCCGCCGCGCGCCCACCTCCTGCGCGGCCATCTGTGCAGCCAGGTCCCCCCGGCGTTCATCGGGCGTGCGGCTGTTGCGCACGATCAGATCGAGCACGCCTTCATCCACCACGCCTGCTTGCTGCAGCTTAACGGGAGGGATAATAAGCCCTTCCTGGAAGAGTTCCCGAGCCAGAGGCATGGATCCGGGCGACATGCCTCCCACGTCGGCATGATGTGCGCGACTGGCCACATATCCCAACAGGATATCCTCCCAATAGACGGGGGAGACCAGGGTGATATCGGGCAGGTGGGAGCCGCCGAAGTAGGGGTCGTTCAGGGCCACGATGTCCCCCGGCTCCAGCCGGCCAAAGCGCTCCAGGCTGGCCTTGACTGAAAGGGGCATCGCGCCCAGGTGAACAGGAATGTGCGCGGCCTGGGCCACCATGTCGGCGCGGGCGTCGAACAC
>DUEQ01000227.1 GCA_011192085.1 Caldilineae bacterium | reverse complement strand
TGTCGTCAAACGTCAATTTTGGCGCGGAAATGAACCGTTGATGGATCATCATACTGAACGCTGAACAGGGATCACCCTCGCCGCATGGCGACGCTTTGGGCCAGACCGATGAAGATCATCAGAGAGAGCATGGCGTTGCCGCCGTAGCTGACGAAGGGCAAGGGCAGACCGGTGACGGGCAGCAAACCCATGTTCATCCCCACGACCACCAGGGTCTGAAAGAGGATGACGCCCGTAAGACCGACCACCAGGAGCTTGCCAAAGGGATCGTCCGACCGGTCGGCGATGCGCCACAGCCGCCAGATGATGAAGAAAAGGAGGAAGAGGAGGATGGCTGCGCCCACGAAGCCCAGCTCCTCGGCCACCACCGAAAAAATAAAGTCCGTGTGGCGGACGCGCAGGAAGTGAAGCTGGCTCTGGGTGCCCTGGCCGTAGCCTTTGCCCAACAAGCCTCCCGACCCCACGCCCACGAGCGCCTGCTTCACATTGAAATAGGCGTCGGGGTCCGCGGTGGGATCGATGAAAATGAGGATGCGGGTGCGCTGGTGTGCGGCCAGCATGTTCCAGGCCAGGGGCGCGCTGAGCGCGGCCAGAAAGACGCCAGCCAGGATATAGCGGAAGTAGAGACCGGCCGCGAAGAAAATGAACGCTGCCTCCATGGCCAGCACCACCGCGGTGCCCAGGTCGGGCTGCATGGTCACCAGGACCAGGATGGGGAGGGTGATGAGGATGCCGGTGAGCACGACGCGCGCCTCGCCGATCCGCTCCAGGTTGTTGGCCAGATAGCCGCCCAGAGCCATGGCCAGGGCCACCTTGGCCAGCTCCGAAGGCTGAATGGGGAAGAGGCCGAAGAAGTCAAGCCAGCTCTGCGCGCCAAAGATAGTTTGCCCTAATGCGCCCACCAGCGCAAGCAGCGCCATCACCAGCAGATAGAAGGGCATGGTGAACGTGCGCAGGATATGGTAATCGAACGCGGCCACGATGAACATGATGGCGACGCCCAGGCCGAGATAGATGGCCTGGCGTTTGGGAAAATCCACCAGCTCCGGATCCCCTTGCACGGCGCTGTTGATCATGATGAGGCCGAAGGTGGAGACGAGGAGGATGGCCAGGAAGAGCAGCCAGTCGAATTGCCGCCAGTTCTGCCGGGTCATGGCGCGATGGCCTCCAGCTGATCCAACAGGGTTTTGGCGCCTGTGGCCTCATCCCGGGCCTTGAGCTCGAAGTATTGCCGCAGGATCTCCCGGGCGATGGGCGCGGCCGCCACCGAGCCCTCCCCGCCATTGTAGACAAAGACCGTGATCGCTATTTCGGGATCCTGGTAGGGGGCGAACGCGGTGAACCAGGCGTGGGTAGGCAGATTCCCCGTCAGGTCCCGCCCCAGTTGGGGATCGAAGAATTCGGCTGTGCCTGTCTTGCCCGCGATCTCCACATCGGGCAGGGCGGCGTCGGGCGCGGTGCCGAAATCGGCATTGACCGTATACCACATGCCCTGGCGCACCGTCTCCAGGTGTTTGGGATCAATGGGGAGCTCGCGGCGCACCACCGGGCGGTTGAACTGCACCAGGCGATTTTCGGCGTCGGTGATGGCGGCCACCACCTGGGGTTTGTAAAGGAGGCCGTCATTGGCCACGGCCGCGGTCATCATGGTCACCTGCAGAGGCGTGGCCAACACATCGCCCTGCCCGATGGCCATGTTGTAGGTGTCGCCCGTGACCCAGCGTTCGCCCTTGGCCAGCCGCTTCCATTTGGGGTCGGGCACCAGGCCCGCGTTCTCGCCGGGGAGGTCGATGCCGCTGAGCTCGCCGAAGCCGAAGAGGCGGGCGTATTCGGCCAGGATGTCCACGCCCAGGCCGTTGAAGTCGGCCACGGGCCAGCCCCCGCCCACCTTATAGAAGAAGATATCGCAGGAGACGGCCAGGGCCTGGACCACATTGACATCGCCATGCTCGCCTCCCGATTTATAAATCCAACACACGAAAGGCTGGGCCAGGTCGGGATTATCGGGGAAATTGCGGTTGGGAAGATAGATGATGCCGGGGGCGTTGAGGATGGTCTTGTGGGTGATCACCTGCTCCTGCAAGCCCGCGGAGGCCGTGACCAGCTTGAAGGTGGAGCCGGGCGGGTAGAGGCCGCTGATGGCGTGATCAAGAAGAGGGTAGCCGGGGGAATCGACGATGGCCCGGTATTCCTCCTCGGTGATCCCGTCGGCGAAGACGTTGTTATCGTAACTGGGCAGGCTGACCATGCCCAACACATAGCCCGTGCGCGGGTCCACAGCCACAGCCGCAGCGCTGGAGGACCGCTTGGGATTCACGCCCGCGACCAGCGCATCGAACATGATCTTCTGCAGCTCCAGATCCAGGCTGAGGATGAGATTGTGGCCGGGGACAGGCTCGGTGGGCTCGCCCACCACGCGCTGTTCGTTTCCCTTGACATCCACCTCCAACACCCGCACGCCCGGCTTGCCATGCAAGACCTCTTCATATTGATATTCCAGGTCGCTCCACCCCACCCAGGCGTCGGGCGCGTAACCCTTTTCTGCATAGGTTTTCTCTTCCTCCTCGGGGATGGGACCCATATAGCCGATGATGTGGGAGGTGTAGAGGCCCGAAGGATACTCGCGGCGGGGTTGAAGCTGGAGATGCACCCCAGGCAGGCGATACGTCTCCTCGGCCACGGCCAGGGCGGCTTCGCGAGGGAGATTGGAGGCCACGACCACGGGCAGAAACGCACTGCCCAGCTCCCGTTCCAGCACGAGCTCATCCATCTCGTCCACCGACAGAACGCTGGGCTGCGGAGGACGGCTGGCGTCGATGATCAGCCGGGTGACCTCGGGATCGGGAGGCGGAGGCGTGGGCGCAGGCGTAGGGGCCAGCTCGATGAGCTTTTCGTGGATGATGTTGTAGACTTCGGTATAGAGGGCCCGACGCTTTTGTTGAGACATGGCGTAGTCGGGATCGTCGGGCAGTTCGGCGGGAATGAGCACGATGTTGTAAATGGCCGTATTGCGGGCGAGGATGCGCCCATCCCGGTCGTAGATGACGCCGCGCGGCGCTTTCTCTCGCACCACCCGGGTGCGATTGACCACCGCCTCCTTCTGGAACCCCGCGCCCTGGAAAAACTGCAAGCGCGCCAACTGCCCGAGAAGGATCACGAAAATGAGCAGGGTGATCATCCTCAGGATCCACAATCGCGAGGAGAAGGTGGGAGGCGTTCTTTTCATCATTCCAGATGGAGGGCCTGCCGTTCACTGATCAGGACGATGGGGAGATAGATGACCAGGGCCGCGAAGGCGTTGAGAAAGGCGGAGGGGATGAGCGCCCGCAGGATCAGGGCTTCCCAGGCGAGACTCCATCCGAGCAAATAGAGTTCGATCAGGGTGATCAGCCCCGCCAGGAGCACGCCCAGGAAGATAACGATGACGGGCCACCCCAGCCGAGCGCCGAAGATGGTTTTGCTCCCCCAATGGGCCAGGAGGATGACGCTGAACAGAGGCAAGACCGAGACGCCCATGGGCAGGCCCGCGATGGCATCCATGATGGGGGCCACGATCACCGCGGCCAGAAGCCCCAGTTCGTAGCTGCCATACAGGGTGAACAGGACGAGCGCGATGATGATGGCGTCGAAATGCCCGCCCGCCACGGTGATCTGACTGAGCACCGCCGATTGGAAAGCCACCAGCGCCAGGGCCAGGGGGATGAAGATAATCAGATACAGCATGACTCGCGCCCGACCTCAGGGCGATGACGGCGTGGGAGGAGGGAGGACTTCCGGTTCCTCGGGCGGGAAATTGGTGATGACCAGGACCAGCTCCATGCGATCGAAATCCACCGTGGGCTGGATCACCGCGCTCTGGAACATGAGGTTGTCGTTGTGGATGACCTCGACCACCTGGCCCACGACCAGCCCTTTGGGGAAGTGGCCGCCCAGGCCCGAGGTGATGATGATCTCCCCTTCCGAGATGGCGATGTCGGGCGAGATGAACTCCATAATGGGGGGCTGTCCCACCCGGCCGCGCAACACGCCCTGGGCGCGCGAGGCCTGGGTCATGACATTCACATTGCTGCGGGGATCGGTGATGAGCAGGATGTCGCTGGAGCGGGAATAGACGTGGGCGATGCGCCCCGCCAGCCCCCGATCCGTGACCACGGGCATGCCCTGACGGATGCCATGGATCTCGCCCAGGTCGATCTGGATGGGGTGCGTGAAGAGATTGGCGCCATCGCCGATGACGCGGGCGATGATCTGGCCGCCCCGGATATCGTACGAGGGATTCGTCTGGGCGAAATCCAGCAGGGCGCGCAGTTGCGCGTTCTCGGTCTCCACCTCGGCCAGGCGCAGATTCTCCACCGTGAGCTGATTGACGCGGGCTTCTAGCTCCAGGTTGCGCTGCTTCAGGTCGCCAACCTCGCGCAGGGTGGCGACGCCCGAACCAACAACGCGCCTGGCTTCGGAAAAGAAGATGGCGGGAGGTTTAATGGCTGTATGGATGAGATCATCAATCGGGCCCAGGAATCCCGCCATATCCAGACCCATGATCACAATCGCCCCCAGGATCATCAGCGGCAGGATGAGGGGGCGAAGTCGAGCGCGTGTCATCATAGAATCAGTTGTCAGAGATCATGAGCGGCCTCCGCCCATGCCGAGGGGATGCTGGCGAAGGATGCCGCGCGCCCCTGTCACATCGTGGGCGCGTGCAACTGCGTGTCGGAGAGCACTTTTTGCAACACCGGCAGGTTTTCGAGCACGGCCTGGGCGCCGCGAGCCACGCAGCTCATGGGGTCGTCGGCCACATAGACCTTCATCCGAGTCTCTTCCGCCAGGCGTTCGGGCAGGCCTTTGAGCAAGGCTCCGCCGCCCGCCAGCACGATCCCTCGTTCCATTAGGTCGGCGATGAGCTCGGGCGGGGTTTCGTCCAGCACGCTGCGCACCGTGTCCACGATGATGTTCACCGAATTGCTCAGGGCCTCGCGCACCTCCACGGAGCTGATGAGCACTTCCTCGGGCAGGCCGGTGATGAGATTGCGTCCCCGCAGGGGGAAGAGCTGCTCTTCCTCCAGGGGGTAGGCGGACCCGATGGCGATCTTGGCTTGTTCCGCCATGCGCTCGCCGATGACCAGGTTGTATTTCTGGCGAGCATAGTTGATGATGTCCTCGTCCATCTCATCGCCCGCGACGCGCACCGAGCGCGAAACCACGATCCCGCGCAGGGAGACGACGATGACCTCGGTGGTGCCGCCACCGATATCCACCAACATGTTGCCATGCGAGCCGGTGATGTCCAAGCCCGCGCCGATGGCCGCGGCCATGGGCTCCTCGATGAGATAGACTTCCCGAGCGCCCGCGTTGATCGCGGCATCGTTGACCGCGCGCTTCTCCACCTCCGTCACGCCTGAGGGCAGCCCCACCACGACGCGCGGGCGGGGCACCAGCATGAAGATGCTGTCGTGCACCTTCGTGATAAAGTACTCCAGCATCTTCTCGGTGACGTCGAAATCGGAGATGACGCCATCGCGCAGGGGACGGATAGCGATGATGTTGGCGGGGGTGCGCCCCACCATCTCCTTGGCTTCCTGACCGATGGCCAGGACTTTTTTCGAATCTTTTTCGATGGCGACGACGGAGGGTTCGTTGATGACGATGCCTCGATTGCGCACGGCGACCAGGGTGTTCGCCGTGCCCAAATCGACGCCGATATCAAGGGAAAACAGGCCAAGTAGCCAATCAAGAGGGTTGATCACGCGAGGATTCTCCTAAAACCAGGCTGATGGGCATACGATCTCCCGTATGCACAGCAGACGATTATATCATAGGAGGGTGGGCGTGCAACAAAAGCACGAAGCCGGAAGTGAAGGAGCCTCATGGATCGTCACTCCGCCCATCAGCCTGCGCGCGCACCCCTTCCTTATCTCCGATTGCCGCTCGCCCCTTTTGGAGGTATAATACTTTCCCCTCTGTCCCATGCACTGGATTACGGGCAGAAAATCGCTATTTTTCTCTCGGCACAGGAGATCTTGCATGGCCATCGCCCTCGACGACCATATCGATCTCTCCCCCATGGAGGAGATCTTCGAAGCATTCCAGGGACAGCAAGGTGCGCTCATTCCCATCTTGCAGAAAACCCAGGCGATTTACGGCTGGCTCCCGCCCCAAAGCCTGGAGCTCATCGCCCACCGTTTGAATCTTTCCACCAGCAAGGTGTATGGGGTCGCCACATTCTATGCACAGTTTTATCTCAAGCCCAGAGGGCGCCACGTGTTGAAATTGTGTGACGGCACGGCGTGCCATGTGAAGGGGACGCCCATTCTGGCGACGGCGGTGGAGGAGGAGTACCACATCCGCGTGGGGGAAACCACCGAGGATGGGGAGCTCACCGTGGAGATCGTGTATTGCATCGGCTCCTGCGCCCTGGCGCCAGTGGCCATCCTGGATGATGAAGTGATGGGTCGGGTGAAGCAGGATAAGCTGATTCGCACCCTCAGGCGCAAGTTATCGCCCGCTACGAAAACAACTCAGGGGAAAACGACATGACCCAAACATGGACCTTCGACCTCCCGCGGGATCAGGCTCGGGCCGCCTGGCATGCCAAACAACACGCGGATGTGTATATCACCATCGGCATGGGAACCTGCGGCCTGGCTGCGGGTGCGGGCGAAACCGCTGAGGCTATCCAAAAGGAGCTGGAGGCCCGGGGCATCGAGGCTGTAGTGAGCCAGGTTGGCTGCGTGGGCATGTGCTCTTACGAACCGATGGTGGAGATCCAGGCTGGCGGCCGGGAGCGCATCAACTACGGCTATGTCACGAAACGAAATGTCAAGGAGATCTTCCGGCATTACTTCGATGGCGGGAAGTTGAAAAAAGCCACTATCGTGGGCCAGGTCATCCCTACGGTCACCACCTCCCACGACCATGAGCTCCATTCCCTCAGTTTCGTGGCGCTCGGCACGCAGGAACGCATCCCTTTCCAAGCCAAACAGCAGCGCATCGTCCTTTCCAACTGCGGGCTCATCGATCCGGAATCTATCGAGGATTATCTGGCTGTGGATGGCTATGCCGCGCTGGAAATGGCCCTCAAGGAGATGACGCCCGAGGAGGTGATCCAGGTGATCACCGATTCGGGCCTGCGCGGTCGCGGGGGCGGAGGCTTCCCCACCGGACTCAAGTGGAAGTTCGCTCGTCAGACGCCCAAGCATCCCAAATACGTCATCTGCAATGCGGACGAGGGCGATCCGGGCGCGTTCATGGACCGCTCGGTGCTGGAGGGGGACCCCCATTCGGTCATCGAAGGCATGATCATCGCGGCCTACGCCATCGGTGCGGAGCAGGGGTACATTTACGTCCGGGCCGAGTATCCCCTGGCCATCCGCCGCCTGCGCATCGCCATGGCACAGGCGCAGGAGCTGGGGCTGCTGGGGGATAACATCCTGGGCTCGGGTTTCAATTTCCATTTGGCCATCTACGAGGGTGCGGGCGCGTTCGTCTGCGGGGAGGAGACCGCTCTGATGAATTCCATCATGGGGGAGCGGGGCCAGCCCTGGCCGCGACCGCCCTATCCTGCGGTCTCAGGTCTGTGGGGGCAGCCCAGCAACATCAATAACGTCAAAAGCTACGCCTATGCCCCGCGCATTTTGCGCATGGGCGCGGACTGGTTCAGGTCCATCGGCACGGAGAACAGCACCGGCACCGCGGTCTTCGCCCTCACTGGCCAGACCAAGCGCACGGGCCTCATTGAAGTGCCTATGGGCGTCACCCTGCGGGAGATCATCTACGACATCGGGGGCGGGATCAATGACGACAAGGCCTTCAAGGCGGTGCAGACCGGCGGCCCGCTGGGCGGCGCGCTGCCCGAAGCGTATCTGGACACGCCGGTGGATTTCGATTCGCTGCGGGCCGCGGGCGCGGTCATGGGCTCAGGCGGCATGATCGTGGCCGATGAGACCACCTGCATGGTGGAGTTCGCCAAGTATTTCATGGAATTCGTGGTGGCAGAGAGTTGCGGCAAATGTCCGCCCTGCCGCATCGGCAGCACCCGGATGCTGGAGATCCTGGAGCGCATTACTGAAGGCAAGGGAGAACTCAGCGATCTGGATGAGCTGCGGCGCTTGTCCGCGGGCATGCAGGCAGGGTCGCTGTGTGCGTTGGGGCAACTGGCCCCATCGCCCGTGCTGTCCATCCTGCGCCATTTCGAGGATGAATTTCGGGCGCACATTGAGGACAAAGCGTGCCCGGCCCTTACCTGCG
The DNA here is from genome assembly GCA_011192085.1 of Caldilineae bacterium. GTDB lineage: Bacteria > Chloroflexota > Anaerolineae > J102 > J102 > M2005. Next base: position 212 of record DUEQ01000227.1, on the reverse strand, counting down.
AGGCCATGATCAATTATGAAATCATCGCGGAAGAGTGTGTCGGATGTGTAGTATGCGCCCGCAACTGCCCAGTTGAAGCCATCTCCGGTGAGAAAAACAAACCGCACGTCATTGATCAGGAGATCTGCATCCGCTGCGGCATGTGTTACGAGGTTTGTAACTTCGATGCGATTGAGATTACATCGCCGCGGTTGGAGTTTGTGGTGGCATGA
>DUEQ01000226.1 GCA_011192085.1 Caldilineae bacterium | reverse complement strand
GCGATAATAATGGGTATGGTTATCGTCGTCCAATCATTTTACGAAAGCTAGCGTGACGCTGGACGAAATTCGTTCGCAGCCACCAACCCCTGTAACGAAACTGTCGCCATCGAGCGGACCTGTATCGTAGCTTTTCTTGTTCTTTATTGGAGATTCCTATGCGTATCCCTGTCGATTTGGGCGTCTATGGCGAGTACCTCCACTATGGCATGCCCCTCACCCTCGTGACCGTGCTGGAAGATGACGGCTCTGTCAATGTCACCACTATTGCCTCCATTACGCCCCTGCCGGGAGAGCCCTCCCGTCTGGTGATGGGGATCCTGGCGGAGAATTACACCAGTCAGTTGGTGGAAAAGCGGGGGGAGTTTGTCGTCAACCTCATTACGCCCGAAATGCGTAGCATCGCCCGCGTCTGCGGCATATATTCGGGCAAAGAAGCAGATAAAATGACGATATGCGATCTTCATCCCCATCCCGCCCAATATGTCCAGGCGCCTCTGTTGGAAGAGTGCCCGCTGAACATCGAATGCCAAGTGGAGCATGTGTTGAGAGTGGAGGAGCTCTACCTGTTTATATCCAAGATTCTGGTCTTGGAAGTGGCTCCCGAACTTGCTGATGGCCGCGGCGGCGTTCAGGTGGACAAACTGCACTTGTTGTTCTACGCTTTCGGAAATACCTTTGCCAGCGGTCCCTTGATCGGTCATGAACCCCTTTGATCCCTCTCGCTCCTTCATCATCGCCATCCAGGAGGTTTTGCGATGATCTCCTTCACCATCCAACTGCCCAGGCTTTCTGAAACGCAGCGATTTCAGCTCGAAGAAGCGTTGTTGAAGGCGCCCCGAGTGGATGCATTCAGCATGGATGAGGATACGGGGCGCTTCGCCATCACGACGGCGGAGGACGCGCTGCGCGACATGGTCGCGGCGCTGTATGGCTGGGCGTCCGGTTATGCGGGCATGCTGCTGCAAACCGCCGTCGCTTGCGGCGACCGGGAGACCATGGTGTTGGGCAAGCACTCGCCCAACGACATCATCCATTATCTGGCGGCCTGCCAGTGATCCTGGACGTCCAGACCAGTCAATCGCCCGGATGGGATGACGGGGTTTGGGATGCGTTTGTGGAGGCGCATCCGCGCGGGCATTTCTTGCAGCTTAGCGGTTGGGGCCAGTTCAAGGAGGCGTTCGGATGGGAATCGGTGCGGGTGGGCGTATTCGAGCAGGGGCGCCTGCTCGCGGGCGCGCAGATCCTCCTTCGCCCGTTGATCCACCTGCCCCTGACGCCCCGCTTCGCCTACATTCCCAAAGGTCCGGTGGTCGCTTGGGAGCGGCATGACCTGGTCGGTGCGCTGTTCCAGGCCATCCACGCCGAGGCCAGGGGGCGCCGCGCGGTCATGCTCCGCATCGAACCTGAACTGCGAGACGCGCCTGACCATCGTTCCCGACTCCAGGACCTCGGCTTCATCCCATCCCTCCGCTGGATTCAGCCCCGCACCACGGTCTGGATCGATCTGACCCCGGACGAGGAGACCATCCTCAAGCGCATGAAGCAGAAATGGCGCTACAACGTGCGGCTGGCCGGGCGCAAGGGCGTGGTGGTGCGCGAGGGGGACGCGGACGACGTGGAAGCGTTCATCGATTTGATGCAGGTGACGGGCGAACGCAAAGCCTTCGGCGTCCACGCGCCCGACTATTACCGCGCGTTCTGGCGAATTTTCTCGCCTTCGGGCCGGGTCGCGCTCCTCCTAGCCGAGTTCGAAGGCGAGCCCCTGGCCGGGATCATGGTGGGGCGCTTGGGTGAACATGCTTACTACTTCTACGGCGCTTCGGGGAACAGGCATCGCAATCTCATGCCCAGCCATCGGCTGCAATGGGAGGCCATGCGCTGGGCCAAGTCTCGTGGGTGCGCGGGCTACGACCTGTGGGGCGTCCCCGACGCGGTGGCCAACGATCCCGACGCGCCTATCCCCGACCCGCCCGTGGGCATGTGGGGCGTGTGGCGTTTCAAGCGGGGCTTTGGCGGCGAGATCGTGCGCTACGTGGGCGCGTGGGATCGGGGCTATCTGCCGGGCGTGTTGGCCGCCGCCCGAAAACGGCATATTTGATCCAACGAGTCTCCCCAGAGACGGTATCAATCTAGTGGGTGCGAATCAGGTGCGACGCACCTCAATCAGCGGGATATCCATGCGTCACCGACCAAACTGGTCCAGTGTCGTCTTCCCAACGGCATTTGACATTCTCCGCGAGTTATGGTTAAGATGGACCCATCTTGATTAGGCAACCGTACACTGTGGCGCTGGAAACGT
>DUEQ01000225.1 GCA_011192085.1 Caldilineae bacterium | reverse complement strand
CGCAGCAAAGGCAAACGGGCTAACATTGATGATACGATCATGCGACCCATTGGAACGTGATGCAGCATAACAACATCATATGCCAGGGAAATGCGGATAAGCGCCCCTTCACCCTTTGATGGCGTCCGGCGGCTGTGGGCTCATGACAATATCGCGCGTCAAAATCAAAGCCGAGCGCACAACGCGCCCGGCCTCAGGAGATGCAATCTTATGACAACCAGCGCTTGCGGCGCTTGTAGTGCTTCACCTCCCGGTAGCTCTTGCGCTTGCCCACCTCGGTCAGGCCCAGATAGAACTCGCGCACGTCGGGGTTGTCCGCCAGCGTCTGGGGATCGCCCTCCAGCACGATGCGCCCGCTCTCCATGATATACGCGTAATCCGCGATGCCCAATGCCAGGCGGGCGTTCTGCTCCACCAGCAGGATGGTCACGCCCCGCTCCTTGTTGATGCGCTGAATGATGTTGAAGATCTCCTTCACCAGCAGCGGCGCCAGGCCCAGAGAAGGCTCATCCAGCATCATCAACCTGGGCGTGGCCATGAGCGCCCGGCCAATGGCCAGCATCTGCTGCTCCCCGCCCGAGAGATACCCCGCGGTCTGCTTGCGCCGCTCCTTCAGCCTGGGGAAGTATGTATACACCATCTCGATATCCCGGGCGATGTACTTGCGATCCTTGCGCGTGTACGCCCCTGTCTTCAGATTCTCCTCCACAGTGAGATGCTCGAAGACGCGGCGCCCCTCCATCACCTGGAAGATGCCCTTGCGCACGATGCGCGAGGCCTCTTCATTGTGGATGGGCTCGCCCATAAACAGGATCTCGCCATCGGTGACCTCGCCGTCCTCGGGCTTGAGCAGACCGGAGATGGCCTTCAATGTCGTGGATTTTCCCGCGCCATTGGCGCCTAACAGGGCCACGATCTGGCCTTCTTGCACGGCCATGGACATGCCTTTGAGGACCAGGATGACGTCGTCGTAGATGACCTCGACATTATTCAGACTGAGCATAAGCTGTTATCCAGTGTGGAGAAGATGGAGCGGTGGTTGGGGGGTGGAGATTGGGGGGTGGAGACAGGAGACTGAGGACTGAAGATTGGGGATAGGGGGTGGATGGCGTGCGCCAATCGATTTCCAGACTTCAAACTCCTGCCTCGCATCTCGCCGGGCCCCGAACTCCCGCCCGGAGCCCGGCGGATGGCAGGATTGCGCTTATTGCAAGGGAATGCGGCTTTGCAGATAGTCGGTGATGGGGACCCATTTGCCCCCTTCGACCTGGTGGATCTTGGCCTTGTCGCTGCCGCGATGGTCCGTGGGCGTGAAGCTGAGAGGCGCAGTCACATCACCCGTGCTGAAGTCCTTCATGGCCTCCAGCGAGGCCTTGATGTTGGCGCCATCATTGATATCTTTGCCCGCGTCCAGGGTGCGTTTGATGCCCTCGACCATGGTCGCCGCGGTCCACCAGCCCTGCAGATAGTGCAGGCCCTGATTGTCCAGGCTGTCCCCCTTGGATTCGAGGAATTTCTTGGGATCCTGCGCGCCGGGCACGGAGAAATCGGAGGTGAAGGGCATGACGCCCAATGCACCGTCGGCCGCGCCCTCGGCCAGCTTGACGAAGAGCTCGTCCGCGCACCAGTTCAGGCAGATGAACTGGACATTATCGGTCATGCCCAGGCTGCGGGCGTTCTTCAGCAGCAGGGCCGCGCCGCTGGACACGTTCTGGATGACGGCGTAATTCACGCCGAAGTCCTGGGCCTGAGTGAGTTGCGGAGTCAGATCGGTCGCGCCCTTGGGCATGGTGATGTTGGTGTAAGCAAAGCCATTCTCATCCGCGAAATGCTTGCCATCGGGCACAGGGCTTTCGCCAAAGGGGCTGTCGTGATGGAAGACCACCACCTTTGGATCAACGCCCTTCTTGGCCGCATCCTCCATGACCCACTTGAGGGCGATGATCATCTGATCGGAATAGGTGGTGCCCACCAGGAAATTGTAAGGGGCCTCATCGATATTGGCCAGGGAGATGGAATAGGATGCGGACATGAAGGGGATCTTGTCCTTGGCGATGCGTCCGCGCAGGGCCTCGGTGTCGCCCGTGCCCCAACCCAGGAAAGCGACTACTTTGTCCTGGGCAACGTACTGGGAATAAAGTTGTTCCGCCTGATCGACTTTGTAGGCGTAGTCCTGGCCGACCAATTCCACCGGGCGGCCATTGATGCCGCCATTGGCGTTGAGCCATTCCACAAAACCCTTTTCACCATTGGAATAGGGCGTGCTGACGTCGGCCGTGGGGCCCGTGAGATCGAACAATCCACCGATCTTGATGGCGCCCTCTTTGTCGCCGCCGCCACCGCCGCCGCACGCGGCCAGCGCCAGCGCGACGACTACCAGCATAATCACGAAAAACGAATACTTCTTCACGGCCTCCTCCTTTTGGGAAGAATGAGTGGGGTGGATGAGATAGATTGGGTGAGAGGAATGGGGTGGAAAGGACGAAGCATTTCAGTAACCAGTCATCAGCAGGCCGGCAAACCGACAGGCTATTGGGGAAGGGTGGAGAAGGCGCAGGCGCGGCGCTCTCGCACATCCAGCACCTCGATATCGGCCTCGGCCAGAGCCTTGCGCACCGCGTCCGCGTCCGCGCCCTCTTCTTTCACCAGCACTTTCTTGTGCTTGCCGTCGGGCTCGTTCTCCGTGGCGATGGCGATGATGCCGCCGCCATTCTCATTGATGATCGTGGCCAGTTGGGCGAGAATGCCTTTGTGCCGCTCGACTCGCAGCACAAAGCGCAGGCCTGGCACGTCGCCGCCGCTGAGCATATCGACAAAGGCCCGGAAGAAATCGGTTTCGGTGATGATGCCCACCAGATTGCCATCCTTCACCACCGGCAAAGCGCCGATCTTCTTTTCGATGAGCACGCGCGCCGCCTCCTCCAGCGGGCAATCGGGTGCAGTGACCAGCACCGGCGATGCCATGATCTCTTCCGCCTTCAACTGGTCCAACAAGGTGTTGATCTCCCACTTGCTCAGGGTGGTGGCGGGCGAGGGCATATTCTCCCGCACATCCCGATCGGAGATGATGCCCACCAACTTGCCGTGACGGTCGAGCACAGGCACCCGGCGGATATTCCGGTCGATCATCAAACGGGCGATCTCGGGCAACGTGGCGTTCACCGTCACGGTGATAGGGTTGGATGTCATGACATCTTGAACGAACATGAGGGCCTCCTGAGGGAGTGAGCAGTAATCAAAAATCAGTCATCAGTTTG
>DUEQ01000224.1 GCA_011192085.1 Caldilineae bacterium | reverse complement strand
GGGTCAGGTCGCGCCGCCGAAATCGTTTCGCAGGGGAATCCCTAGCTATTTTTCAGAGCAACAGCTTCATGTTTGCATGATTTTCGCCAGGTTTTCCTCAAAGGGAGGATAAACGACGCCTTTCTCGGTGATGATGGCGGTGATGTATTTGGCGGGGGTGACGTCGAACGCGGGGTTGGCCGCGGGGGCGCCTTCGGGCGCGATGCGGCATTGGCCCAGCACCAAGGTGACTTCCTCGGGCGGGCGCTCTTCGATGGGGATGGCGTCGCCGTTGGGGGTGGCCATGTCGATGGTGGTGGTGGGGGCAGCCACGTAGAAGGGCACGCCGTTTGCGTGGGCCGCCACGGCCAGGTTGTAGGTGCCGATCTTGTTGGCAGTGTCGCCATTGGCCGCGACTCGGTCTGCGCCCACGACGCAGAGATCCACACCCATGGTGCGCATAAAGTGACCTGATGCGCTATCCGCAATGATTTTGAAGGGCACGCCATATTGCATGAGCTCCCAGGCGGTCAGTCGAGCGCCCTGTAGCCGGGGTCGGGTCTCATCCACAAGGGCGAAGACCTCTTTGCCCTCTTCATGAGCCATGCGGATGATGCCCAAGGCGGTGCCATAGTCCACCGTAGCCAAACTTCCCGTGTTGCAGTGGTGAATGATGGTGGCCTTGTCGGGAATAAGAGGGAGGGCGTGGCGGGCAATGGCTTTGTTGATGGCGACGTCCTCTTCGGCGATGGCGTGGGCTTCGGTCAGGGCCGCGTCCCGAAGTTTTTCCACGGTGTCCAGGCTGGGGTCCGCGAGCCGCTGCATCATGCGATCCAGGGCCCAGAACAGGTTCACTGCGGTGGGGCGGGAAGCCCGCAGGACGGCGTCCGCTCGCTTCAACTCAGCCCGCACGTGGGCGACATCCCCGGTCTGGTCATGCCAGGGGACGAGAACCAGGCCATAGGCTGCGGCCGCGCCGATGGCCGGCGCTCCACGAATGACCATGGTGTGGATGGCTTCCGCCACCTGGTCAGGTGTGGTGTAATCATTGTAGACGATCCTGGCGGGCAATTGACGTTGGTCCAACATGCGGACCACGCCATCAAGCCATTGAATACTGCGAAAAGCCATGGACAGACTCC
>DUEQ01000223.1 GCA_011192085.1 Caldilineae bacterium | reverse complement strand
TTCAAAGGAATGGCAACTATGGCTTATCAAAAAATTCAAGTTCCCACCGACGGCGAGAAAATCCGCATCGAAAATGGCAGGCTCATCGTTCCCGATAATCCCATCATCGTTTTCATCGAAGGCGACGGCACAGGCCCGGACATTTGGGCCGCGGCGCACCGCGTGTTGGAAGCGGCTGTGGAGAAAGCCTACAAGGGACAACGGCGCATTGTGTGGATGGAGGCGTATGCGGGCGAGAAGGCCCTCAAGGTCTATGGCGATGATGTGTGGCTGCCCGACGAGACCCTGGATGCGTTCCGGGAATTCCTGGTGGGCATCAAGGGGCCCCTCACCACGCCTGTGGGCGGCGGCATTCGCAGCCTGAACGTGGCCCTGCGCCAGCGGCTGGATCTGTACGTCTGCTTGCGCCCGGTCAAGTATTACGACGGCGTGCCCAGCCCTGTCAAGCATCCCGAATACATCGACATGGTCATCTTCCGCGAGAATTCGGAAGACATCTACGCGGGCATCGAGTGGCCGGCGTTCAGCGATGAGGTGAAGAAGGTCATCGACTTCCTGCAGAACGAGATGGGCGTCGCCAAGATCCGCTTCCCCGAGAGCTCGGGCATTGGCATCAAACCTGTCTCCAAGGAAGGCACCTGGCGGTTGGTGCGTGATGCCATCCGTTACGCCATCAAGAACAACCGCAAGTCCGTGACTCTGGTCCATAAGGGCAACATCATGAAGTTTACGGAGGGCGCGTTCCGCGATTGGGGTTATGATGTCGCCAAGGAGGAGTTTGGCTCCAAGGACCTGGATGGCGGGCCCTGGCAGGTCATCACCCTGGATGACGGTCGCGAGATCATCGTCAAGGACGTCATTGCGGATGCGTTCTTGCAGCAGATCCTCACTCGGCCCAAGGAATATGATGTCATCGCCACCATGAATCTGAACGGCGACTACATCAGCGACGCGCTGGCCGCGCAGGTGGGGGGCATCGGCATCGCCCCCGGGGCCAACATCAACTACGAGACGGGCGCGGCCATCTTCGAGGCCACCCATGGCACCGCGCCCAAGTACGCGGGCCTGGACAAGGTGAATCCCAGCTCCGTCATCCTTTCGGGGGCCATGATGTTCCGCTATATGGGCTGGGACGAGGCCGCGGACCTGATCGAGGCCTCCATGGAATACACCATCAAGGCCAAGACCGTGACCTACGACTTCCATCGCCTGATGGAGGGCGCGACCAAGCTCAAGTGCTCCGAATTCGGCGACGCGCTCATCGCCAACATGGACGCGGCGCTCAGCGACTGAACGCATCCCTGACTTCGCCATGCCGACGGAGGGAATGCTTGCGGGCGTTCCCTCCGTTTTTTGCGCCGCGTGCGTCCACCCCTTGCAAATCTGTGAATTCGGGTTACAATGAAGCCATGAAGCCCCGCCCATCCGGCCCCCATATCCTGGACATCGACCTCCATCCCTACGCCGGCAAGTACATCGCGTTGGTGGAAGGTCGGGTCGTGGCTGTGGCGGACTCTTCGCGCGGGGCGTTCGTCCGGGCCCGACGCTCGCGTCCCAAGCGCATGCCCGTCGTCATCAAGATCGCCGAGTCGGAGCGACTTCCCCAGGTGCGGCATGACGGAATGGATCGATCCTCTCACGCCTGAACAACGGCGCCACGCCATGCGCCAGGTGCGCAGCGAAGACACCAAGCCCGAAATGCGCGTCCGTCGATTGACGCACCGTATGGGCTATCGTTATCGTCTTCATCGTAAAGACCTGCCAGGCAAACCGGACCTTGTTTTTCCCGGCAGAAAGAAGGTCATTTTCGTTCATGGCTGTTTCTGGCATGGGCATGATTGCCCG
>DUEQ01000222.1 GCA_011192085.1 Caldilineae bacterium | reverse complement strand
ATCGATGATGAAGGTAAGAGCTACCAGGTGACGGAAAAGCCGTTCCGACTTACTTTGCCACCAGCACGCGGGCGGGACGGATGATCCGTCCATCCAGAGTATAGCCCCGTTGCAGCACTTTTGCCACATGCCCGCTGGGCGTCTCGGGATCATCGATAACGCCCACGGCTTCATGGAATTCGGGGTTGAACTCCTCGCCTACAGGATCAATGACCTGTACTCCGTATCTACTCAAGGTGTCGAGAAAGGCTTTGAGAGTCAGCTCCACGCCCTGGCGCAGACCCTCGCTGCTCGCGTCCTCCTGGCTGTGGGCCAGGGCCGCCTCCAGATGGTCAGCCAGGGGCAGCAAGTCGAGGATCATGCGGGCGCGCAGGTCCTCATGCCGTTGGGCGTAGCGTTTTTCGATGCGTTTTTTCGTATTCTCCAGATCAGCTTGCAGACGGGCGTATTGCTCCTGCCAGTCGATGGCTTGTTGTTGTTCGATCGCGTCGGAGGAGATGGGTTGTTGGGATTGGGATTGGGTTTCAGTCATCTTGTCTGGGTTGTCCTCCGCTGATGGGGTTGATGGGGGGCGCGGATCGCCCGCGCGGCGCACCTTGATGCGCTTGACGGGCCCGCGCCGCTGGATGACGTAGGGGTTATAGCGGGGATCGAGGGGGTGGCGGAAGTAAGGGAAGTAAGGATCGTAAGGCATGGCCGGGAGCGTATTTAGTGAGCGGCAAAGAGCTGTACCAAAGGAAACGGGCGGGATGCCATGGTGGCGACTCCCGCCCGCGTGCGCGTTCTGGAGAACCGCGGGCCACGCCCGCAGTACGGAGGGGGCGTGACCCGGCAGGGTGTTTTTAGACCTCCCGGAAGTCGCCTTCGACGACCTCTTCGTCACCGCCAGGCGTGGGGCCAGCCGCCTGGGAGCCGCCGTCCGCGCCGGGCTCAGCGCCCGCGGCCTGCTGACTGTAGAGCTGCTGGCTCAACGCGTGGCTGGCGGATTGGAGCTGATCGGTGAGGCTGCGGATGCGGTTGACATCATCGCCCTCCATGGCCTCCTTCAGCTCGGCGATCAGATTCTCGATCTGGCCCTTTTCCGTGGGCGGCACCTTGTCGCCCAGCTCCTTGAGCATCTTCTCGATGGCGTAGATGGTGCTGTCCGCCGTATTGCGGGCGTCGATGAGCTGTCGACGCATCTCATCCTCACGCTCGTGCTCCTTGGCCTCGCGCACCATCCGTTCCACTTCCTCCTCGCTGAGGTTCGTGGTGGCCGTGATCTTGATGCCGGTCTCCTTGCCCGTGGCCTTGTCCTTCGCGGTCACGTGCAGAATGCCGTCGGCGTCGATGTCGAAGGTGACTTCGATCTGAGGCATGCCGCGAGGCGCGGGAGGAATGCCATCCAGCCGGAAGGTGCCCAGGAGCTTGTTGTCCTTGGCCAGGGGGCGCTCGCCCTGCAACACATTGATATCCACCGCGGTCTGGTTGTCCTCCGCGGTGCTGAAGATCTCCGTCTTGCGCGTGGGGATGGTCGTGTTGCGGGGAATGAGCACCGTCATCACGCCACCCAGGGTCTCCACGCCCAGGCTCAGGGGCGTCACGTCCAGCAGCAACACGTCCTTGACTTCGCCAGCCAGCACGCCCGCCTGGATCGCGGCGCCGATGGCGACCACCTCGTCCGGGTTCACGGACTTGTTGGGCTCCTTGCCCGTCAGGCTGCGCACCAGGTCCTGGATCATGGGCATGCGGGTAGAGCCGCCCACCAGGATGACCTCATCCAGGTCACCCGTCTTCAGACCCGCGTCGCGCAGGGCCTGCTCGAAGGGCCCGCGGCAGCGCTGCACCAGGTCCTCGGTGAGCTGCTCGAACTTGCTGCGGGTCAATTTCATCTGCAAGTGCTTGGGGCCGGACGCGTCCGCGGTGATGAAGGGAAGGTTGATCTCGGTCTCCTTGACGCTGGAGAGCTCGATCTTGGCCTTCTCCGCGGCCTCGCGCAGCCGCTGCAGGGCCTGGCGGTCCTGACTCAGGTCGATGCCCTGATCCTTTTTGAATTCCTGAACCATCCAATCGACGATGCGTTCATCCCAGTCATCGCCGCCCAGATGGGTGTCGCCCGCAGTGGACTTCACCTCGATGACGCCATCGCCCACTTCCAGGACGGAGACGTCGAAGGTGCCGCCGCCCAGGTCGAAGACAAGGATGGTCTCTTCATGCTTCTTGTCCAGACCATAGGCCAGGGCGGCTGCGGTGGGCTCGTTGATGATGCGCTTCACTTCCAGACCTGCGATCTTGCCCGCGTCTTTGGTGGCCTGACGCTGGCTGTCGTTGAAGTACGCGGGCACCGTGATGACTGCCGCGGTCACGGGCTCGCCCAGATAAGCTTCCGCGTCCTTCTTCAGCTTGGCCAAGATCATGGCGCTGATCTCTTGCGGGGTGAAGGTCTTATCCACCACCGGCGCGTAGACGCGGGCGTCGTTCTGGGGGCCGGAAACGATCTTGTAGGGCACCATCTCCATGGTGCGTTTCGTCTCTGGATCGTCGATGCGGCGGCCCATGAGGCGTTTGATGGAGTAGAATGTGTTTTCGGGGTTGACGATGGCCTGACGTTTCGCGGTCATGCCCACCAGGCGCTCGCCATTTTTATTGAAAGCCACGACAGAGGGCGTCGTGCGTCCACCTTCGGCATTGGGAATCACCGTCACATCACCGCCTTCCATTACGGCGATGACGCTATTGGTCGTGCCGAGATCGATGCCAACAACTTTTGCCATTTTGATAATCCTCCTCGGGATAGTT
>DUEQ01000221.1 GCA_011192085.1 Caldilineae bacterium | reverse complement strand
TCTTCAAATCCAAGCTGTAAGGGCTTCTTCCGTGGTTTCTAGCACGCCGTGCCCCCACATTCCTGGCCAACATTTATTTCCGTTTCTTCGCGCCGATTTTCTCATTTTCTCTCATTTTCCCCTTTCACCTGGAGGAAATCTCATGAAAAAGATCCTGGTTCTCCTACTGACCCTCTCTTTGGTCCTTCTGCTCGTCGCGGCCTGCGGCGGGGGCGGCAAGGAAGCCCCCGGCGGCGATATGGACCCCAATGCCGCCGCAGGCAAAGCGCTTTTCGAGCAAACTACGCTGGAAGGCAATCCCGGCTGCGTCACCTGCCACTCCATCGAGCCAGGCAAGACGGTGGTGGGCCCCTCCATGGCAGGCATTGCCAGCAAGGGCGAGGATTTCATTCGCGAATCCATCGTGAATCCTGACGCGGATATAACCGAGGGTTTTCCTGCCGGCACCATGCCCCAGGACTACGGCCAGAAGCTCTCTGAAGAGCAAATCAACCAACTGGTCGCCTACTTGATGACGTTGAAGTAAGTCGTTTGCGGACGACAGATAAAAGCCCTCCCTGCGGGAGGGCTTTTTTAATGCCCGAATTTGAACTTGCCCCAATTCTCATCATTGGGAAACGCCTTCTCCCACCCTGCCCTGGCAAAACCATCCACCGCACGCTCACCATCGAGTTCCCCCAGGGTGGTGATGGTGAAGGCAAAATCGCCCTGGGCCTGAGTCACGCCTTCCAGCGTCCACCAACGCCCCACCAATTGGTTCCCCTCGATGTGACCTTCGCCTTGCTGGATAGCGCCCGTGACGATCCACTGCAATCGATAGGCTCCCGGCGCATCGCCAGGCTGGATGGTCAGGGTGCCGCCATAATTTTCCCCCGCAGGGTCTACGCCATTCACGGCATAGACGCCCACGAACTCGGGCAGGTTGGCGGGGTCCGCGGGTTCGCCCTGAATGACGCCTTTGGAGCGATTGCACCCCGCCAGCAGGAGTAGCAACAAGATGAAGAGACTGGGGATAAGGATGCGTTTGTTCATGGGGATATTTTCACCGAAATCGGCCCAAATGACAAAACCCGCCCGCGCGCGGGCAGGTTTGCGTCACATGAACACACCAGCGCGCTGCGCGATAGCAACTATTCGCCCGCCCTCATAAAAACCACAAAGACGCGAAGCCCCGAAGGCGCAAAAGAAAAGCTTTATTCCTTCGCGGCTTTGTGTCTTCGCTCCTTCGTGGCAAAAAATGAGGAGGCCTGAACAGTTACGCGCACGATGCGCTAGCTCAAGACCGCTTGCTGTGATCCACCGCCTTCAGAATCTTCAGATTGAGGACGATGAACCGCCAGACCTGGACGAACTTATTCTGCATCTTCT
>DUEQ01000220.1 GCA_011192085.1 Caldilineae bacterium | reverse complement strand
CCTACTCCCATGCCTCATTCCTGCACCTTACTTACACAGGCAACAGACCCTCGGCCAGGATCTCTTCCTTGACCTCTTCGTAGCTCTTGTCCTCCAGCTCGGCCAGGAATTTCTCTGTCTCCATTGCAGCCATCGCACCCTGGCCCACGCTGGTGGACACCTGTTTGAAGCGGTGGTCCTGGATCTCGCCCGCGGCGAACACGCCGGGCACGCTGGTATGGCCGAAGCAATTCGTCTTGATGTAACCTCCGTCCTCCATCTCCAACTGCCCTTCCACGATCTGGCTGTTGGGAATGTGGCCGATGAAGATGAACACCCCGTCGGTGGGGAAGTCGTTCTCTGCGCCCGTTTTCACGTTCTTCAGGGTGACGGACGCGACCGCGCCGTTCTCGCCCGCGTTGATGCTGGTCACGACCGTGTCCCAAATGAACTCGATCTTGTCATTCTCGAACGCACGCTTCTGCAGAATCTTGCTAGCCCGGAGCTGATCGCGGCGGTGGATGATGGTGACCTTGCTGGCGAAGCGAGTGAGGAAGAGCCCTTCCTCCAGCGCGCTGTCGCCGCCGCCCACCACTACGACCTCCTTGTCCTTGAAGAAGAAGCCGTCGCAGGTGGCGCAATAGCTGACGCCTCGGCCCGTGAGCTCGGCCTCGCCCGGCACTTGCAGCTTGCGCGGGGTTGCGCCCATGGCCAGGATCAGCGCCTCCGCCCGATATGTTTTCTCGAACTGGGTGCGGATGACGAAGGGATGTTGGCTGAGATCGACCTCCAGCACGTGGTCATATTCAACCCGCGTGCCGAACTTTTCGGCTTGCTTCTGGAAGCGCTCGGCCAACTCATTGCCGCTGAGGCCCTCGGGGAAGCCGGGATAGTTCTCGATCTCGTAGGTCAGGGCCACCTGACCGCCGATGTCGTTGCCCGTAAACAGCAAGGGCTCCAGTTGGGCGCGGGCGGTGTAGAGGCCCGCAGTGAAACCGGCAGGACCGCCGCCGATGATGATGACTTTCTCGACCTTGCCTTCTTCAGGTTGATCGGAGGGGACAATAAACATGGACATATCGGATCACCGTTTTCTGTGTGGGATGTTGAATGCGAATGGAATGATGGCGTTGGGTGGAAGGCGCAGACAGGAATGCCCCGCCATTGCTATTGGACGCGTCGGGAAGGGGAAAGGTTACCCCGCGGGGGCGGTCGATGCCACGTTTTTAGACGCGCACAAATTGGCCAGGACGCACCCATCGCAACGGGGCTTCTGCGCCTTGCACACGGCCCGTCCGTGGCGAATGAGGTTGAGATGCAAAGGATAGAACCACTCGGGCGGCGCGTGGGCCTCGATGATGCGCATGACCTGGTCGGGGGAGGCGCTGGCCGGAGCCAGGCCCAGACGCCGGGTGACTCGATGCACATGGGTGTCCACCGGGAAGGCGGGCATGTCGAAGCAGAAAAGCAGGAGGATGGACGCGGTCTTGTTGCCCACGCCCGGCAGCGAGGTTAGCCAGCTCCGGGCCTCCGCCACGGGCAGCTCGGCCAGCCAACTCAGATCGAAGTCTTCGCGGATCTCGTAGATGGCCCGCAGCGCGGCCTGGATGCGGGGCGCCTTCTGATTGGCCAGCCCGCCCGCGCGAATGGCGTCGACCACGGCCTCGGCAGGCGCGGTCATCACCGCGTGCCAGTCGGGGAACGCAGCCCGTAGGGAGGCGTAGGATCGGGCTGTGTTCACGTCGCTGGTGTTCTGGCTGAGGATGGTCTGCACCAGCGAGCCCACGGGATCGGAGCATCCGCGGCGTCGGGGCTCGCCATAAGTTGCCTGCAGGCGGCGATGCACCTCGGCGATGACTGCGGTCAGATCAGTGGAAGCGTCGGGCATGATCAGAAATGACAGAATTCAGATGACCGCGCGACCCCATCACCCCTTCAAGCGGGCCATGCGTTGGGCAGCCGCGCGCAGCGTCTCCAGCTTCTTGGGATAAGCGAAGCGAATGTGGCCCTCGCCATCCGCGGGGTTGGCGTAGAAGTTGGGGCCGGGCGCCACGGCCACGCCCACCTCGGTGGTCATCCACCGGGCGAAGCGATCCGCGTCCCACCGGGCCTGGGGGATGGGCAGGTTGCGGTAATCGGCCAGGATATAGTATGCGCCTTCGGGGATGGGGAAGCGGAACCCCAGGTCCTCCAGGATTTCGGTCATCAGCGCTCGCCGGGCGTGATAATCGGCCCGTTGTTGTTCGTAGAAGCTCTCGGGCAGGTTCAATGCGGCCAGGGCCGCGGCCTGCAAAGGCGTGGCCGCGCAAATGGTGAGGAAATCGTGCGCAGGCTTCAACGCCCGGGCCAGGGAGGAGGGCGCGATCGCGTATCCCAGCCGCCATCCTGTCACCGCATAGGTCTTGCCGAATCCGCCGATGGTGATGGTGCGCTCCCGCAAGGGCTCCAGACCGCCGGGGCTGAGGTGCTCCCGGCCATCGTATAGGATGCGGTCGTAGATCTCGTCGGTGATGAGGACGAGATCGTGCCTCGTTACCACATCGATGACCGTCGCGATCTCCTCCGCGTCGAACACCCGGCCCGAGGGATTGTGGGGTGTGTTCAGGATCATGGCTCGGGTCCTGGACGTGATCGCGGCCTCCAGCGCCTCTCGCTCGATGCGGAAGTCGGGGGATTGCAGCGTTACGGAGAGGGGGTGGGCGTCGGCCAGCTTCGCTCCGGGCCGAAAGGTCTCGTGCGCGGGGTCGAGGATGATGATCTCGTCGCCCGGATTGAGCACGGCCAGCATGGCCGCGGCCAGGGCCTCGGTGACGCCGCAGGTGACGACGATGTGCTCATCGGGCTCCACCTGCCAGCCCAGCCGGTCGGTGTAGATCTCGGCCAGTTTCTCCCGCAGGGGCGGGTAACCCCAGGTGATGGTATACTGATTGAGCCCGCCCTGGATGGCGTCCACCGCGGCCTGCACCACCTCGGGCGGCGGGTCGAAGTCAGGGAACCCCTGGCTGAGGTTGATGGCGTTGTGTTGGATGGCCAACCGAGTCATCTCGCGGATGACGGATTCGCCGATGTGATCGAAGCGATGGGCCGTTTGCATGATGAACCGCCTCAAAAAATGAATGGCAACTGCAATCGCACCCAACCTCATTCACCACATTGACTCCTTTGTGGTTTGGGGACGGATGCGGGAGCAGTTGCT
>DUEQ01000022.1 GCA_011192085.1 Caldilineae bacterium | reverse complement strand
TGTAGGCACGTTTTATGCCCAATATATTCTTTTCATCGATCCCGTTAGCACCATGGCGCTCGATCTCTCTATCCTTATCTCGCTGGTGGCAGTGCTGGGAGGCGCTGGCAGTTTTTGGGGGCCGCTGCTAGGCGCCTTCCTCCTCATCCCTATCAATGAACTCACCCGTTCCTTTTTAGGCGGAGGAGGGCGAGCCTACAATCTGATTATTTACGGCGCACTGATCATTGCCATTGCTGTGTGGCAGCCGGGTGGTCTGTGGGAACTGCTGGAAACCTGGCGTAAAAAACGATGGACTGGGGCCCGGCCAAAGGAAGAGGAGGTGGCCCATGGCTGAACTGCTGAAGGTGGAACAGTTGACAAAACGCTTTGGCGGACTCCTGGCCAACCATCGTATCGATTTCCATGTGGATCAGGGTGAGATGGTGGGGCTCATCGGTCCCAACGGCGCGGGCAAGACCACGTTTTTCAACGTGCTAACTGGTTTCTACAAGCCCGATGGCGGTCGGGTTCTGTTCACTGGACTGGATGTCACGGGCAAAACGCCGGAATGGCTGTGCATCCATGGCCTCACCCGTACTTTTCAGGTGGTGAAGACGCTCAAAGGGATGACCGTGTTGGAAAATGTCATGGTAGGGGCGTTTGTTCACGCCCGCGGTACAGGCGAGGCCCGACGCCAAGCCGAGGAGATCCTTCGTTTTGGCGGGTTGTATAAAAAAAAGGATATGCTTGCAGGAGGGCTCACCATTGCTGATAAGAAGCGCCTCGAAATGCTGCGAGCGTTGGCCACGCAACCCAAACTGCTATTGTTGGACGAAGCCATGGCCGGATTGAATCCGGCCGAGGTGCAAGATGCGGTGGCCTTGGTGCGCCGCATCAATCAAGAGGGGGTCACCATCATCTTGGTGGAGCACGTGATGGAGGTGGTTATGCCCCTTTCGCACCGGGTAGTGGTGCTGGCTGGAGGTGAGAAGATCGCCGAAGGTCCACCCGAAGCTATCGCCCATGATCCGGTGGTTATCGAAGCTTACTTAGGAGAGAAATATGCTCGTCGTCAACAAGCTCTCGGTGAGTTATGATGAAGCCCCGGCCCTGCGAGATATCTCTCTGCAGGTGGAGGAGGGAGAGTTGGTCTCCATTATCGGCGCCAACGGCGCGGGTAAAAGCACCTTGCTCAAAGCTATTGCCGGGTTGCTCCAACCTGATGAAGGCAGCATCCAATTCCATGGTGAAGCGTTGGTGGGTCGACCTCCTTATGAGATCGTTCGTCTGGGCCTGGCGCTCACACCCGAAGGGCGGCGTTTGTTCAGCCGCATGAGCGTGTATGAAAACCTGCTGGTGGGGGCCACGCCCAATAAAGATCCAGCTGTGCGACAGGCGTTGTTGGAGGAAATTTTCACTTTGTTCCCGCGCTTGCAGGAGCGACAGAAGCAAAAGGCGGGCACCCTGTCCGGTGGAGAACAGCAGATGTTGGCCATTGGCCGTTCCTTGATGTCGCAACCTCGGCTGCTCATGCTCGATGAACCCTCACTGGGCTTGATGCCCCTGCTGGTAGATCATATTCTGGAGACATTGCAACGGCTGAACCAGGAGCGTGGCATGACCATCTTACTGGTAGAACAAAATGTGCGCGAGGCTCTAGAGATCGCGCATCGCGGCTATGTGTTGCAGTCGGGCCGCATCGTGGCAGAGGACGAAGCCCAGGCCCTCCTCCGATCGGATCTGGTGCGCCGGGCCTATTTAGGTATTTAGCCTCCGCCATAAACGTTTTTTCAACGCAAAGACCCAACATCGCGCGACCGTCTCTGCCTTT
>DUEQ01000219.1 GCA_011192085.1 Caldilineae bacterium | reverse complement strand
AAGTCATTTTCACTGCATCATCTGCATGGCCAACAACCCCATTAGCCCCATGGCGATGTTATAGGTTGCATGGAGGATCATGGCTGTAGTCGTGTTGCGACGCATCCGCACCCAGCCCAACGCCAATCCCAAGACAAAGACCACCAGCGTCGCCGGACTGAGCACATACTGGCTATGGGTAAAGGCGAACAGCAGCGCGGTGAGAAAGACGCCGAAGCGGGGCTGAAGCGCCCCCCGGAAGACAAGCTCCTCGCCCAGGGCCGCGGCCAACCCCAGGGAGAGCACCCCCGGCAGCGTTGTCAGCAGAGGGCCCAACAGCGTTTGGGTCAGCTTTTCGATATCTGCATCGATATCCATCCCCAGCGCCCGCATGAGCAAGCCCGCGGGGATGAGCAAGATGAACATGACAACGCCCAACCCTGCTCCAACGGCCACATCGCCACGGTTGGGCCAAACCCATCCCAACCGCTGCAAGACGTGGCGCCAGCTTCGGCGGGAGAGCCAGCCCACGCCCACCATCGCCATCCACGCCAGCGCCATGTTCTGGCTCCAGAACAGAAGGAGCATCTGGTGCAAAACGCCCGCATCACGCGCCGATTCCTCCATCATGCCCAGGAAGGTCTCGATCCCGATGCCCACCATCAACCACATATTCACGAAGATGATCACGCTGTAACTCAAGGCCGTCATATGGACCATGCTGTCAGACGAGATGGCCAGCGCTCGGGCCAGAAGACGCCGCGTCCGGGGTAATAGCGTAAGCAGCCCCGCCACAGCCAGAACCACAAACCCCGCGCCCAGCCGGGGCAGCGACCGCATCACCGCCACCATCGTCTCCGGATCCACGCCCTCGGAGCGATAGAGATCCTTCATGGCGTTGATATCGGCGTAGCGGGCGTAAGCCACGCCCATGAGCAACATGGCGATCCCAGCCGCGGCCAGCGTCAACCACATCCCCCCCAGCAAGGCATAGACCAGGGCGTCCAGACCCTTGCGACCGGGATCCACGCCCCGGCGCTTGTCCGCGACATTGGCGAGCCACAACAGGAAGATAAAGGGGAGGAAGGAGAGAAAAATGAATGTAAATTCCATTTCGAAAATAGCTTTGGCGTGGCTTGCGAAAAGGTT
>DUEQ01000218.1 GCA_011192085.1 Caldilineae bacterium | reverse complement strand
GTCGAGCCATCAGACCCGCCACCGCGGGCATGAATCCCCACCACGACGCCGCGTGCACGTGCAGGATGTCCCATCGGTCGCGGGTGCGATGCAATTCGCGGAGGACGTGGGCCACCTGCGCCAGGGGGAACGCGCCCCTGCGCCATCCCTTCCCCCGCCAACCTGGCAGGTCGGTGTTGATGCGCGCGACCTGCGCGCCCTCCCCCATCAGCGCGTCGGCCAGCAAGGCGCATTGCACCGACACGCCTCCGGGCCGGGGCGGAAAAGGCCCCAGGATCGCCAGGCGCGCGTCCGACCAGCGCGGTTTGTCCGCATCGCGTGCCATCACACCTTGCTGGGCGCCCCTTGGATGACTTCGGAGATGAAGAAGCGTCGCTTGCCCACGGGCGTGGTGGGAATGTCATCCACAAATTGGAGCTCGAATCGCACGTTGGGCCCCATATAACCGCGGAACGTGTCGATGATGCGTTGATGATCCGCCTGACTGAAATGATCATCCACCACCAGCTTGATCACGATGAAATCCACCTCTTTCTGAATGACCTGAAACGCCTTCACCGAATGCACTTTGGCGAAGAAGGCGGTGAACTGATGCACCGTCAGCCAGTGGCCGTCCGATGTGACAAACATATCGGTAAGCCGCCCCTCCAGGTGGCTGAGGCGGGGCAGCCCGCGACCGCACGCGCAAGGGGCCGTGGTCAGTGCGGCCACATCGTGAATGTTATAGCGGATGAAGGGCGTCGCCGTGGCTTCCAGGTTGGTCAACACCACCTCGCCCAATTCACCCTCTGCCACCCGTTTTCCATCCTTGACGATCTCCACAATGTAGGTTTCGGCGTTGATATGCATGCCCTGATGCTCATGACATTCCGCCGCTATCTGCATCCCATCCCCGCCATATTCATTGAACACCTCGCCGGGGGCAAACGCGCGGGCGATGGTCTCCCGCATATGATCGGTGAGAGTCTCTCCCGTAGTGAGGATGGCGGGCACATGCACGTTCAGCCCCGCCTCGTTCATGCGTTTGGCCAGATAATAGAGGGTGGATGCGTAGCTGCGAAACAGTTTGGGCCGCCACGCCCGCAAGTTCTCGACATACTGGGCCAACACCTCGTCGGTCATCTCCTGGGCCGAAAGCCAATGATGCCGCAAGAGCAGCCACTCCAAACGCCCCACCAGGGGCCAGCCTTTGAACCCTTGATTGGGTGCGAGCTGAAAAGTGACATAGGGATCGCCAAATTCATAGCCCACCATCTCCCACCAACGGAAAAGGCCCGCCCACTTCTTCGCCTTTTGCGATTTCGTCGTCCAATAGTGCAGACGCTCCGCGGTGGAGCCGCTGGACGTGGCGTGGATAAGCTGCTTGCGGGGGATGGAATGATCCCGCAGGCCAGCGTCATAATGCTGCGTCAACGCCTTTTTGTCGACGATGGGCAGTTTCACCAGATCATCGGCGGTCTGGATGTCCGCGGGTTTCAGGCCCCGTTGATCCATCACCTGGCGATAGAAGGGCACATGCTCATAGACATGCGCGATGAGCCGCCGCAGTTTGGCGTTTTGCAACGCCTGGATCTGGTCATAGGACCACCACTGACTCGCCTCCAGGGATTCGAGATAGGGCAGGAAGTCGCCATACCCCGCCAGACGGGAGCCCAGGGGAAGAACCGCTTTGCGAAGAAACCGGCTGTATCTGCTCATCACGCACCTGTGGCATTCGCCAGGAAGTCATCGGTCAAGGAGCCGCCGCCAAGGGTGGCCGAGATCGCTCCCCCCATGACCGCGAAAAAAATGAGGTTGGCGTAGTTGGAGAACGCGTTATCGAAAAAAGCGATGGGCGCGACGTACGCAAATAGCGCGCCCATCGCCATCTGAATATAAAGTGGGAAGAGTATCCGCTCCTTGCGCCGCGGCCATCCAATGACCGCCAACGTCACGCCCAACCCCAACATCATCAGCAGATACCCGCCCAGCAGCGCGTATCCCCCTGAGACCAGGAAATTGAGGTAGGAGTTGTGCGTGGTGGAGAGGACGTTGACGCCATTTTCGCGAAAGCCCAATCCCGCGGCCAAACGCCCGAACCAACCCCATCCCACGCCCAAATAGGGCGCGCTCCGATGGATCTGCAGGCCCGTTTTGATGGCTTCCAGTCGATAATCGATGGGGCTTTCCGCGCCGAGGCGGTTGCCCACCGAGGTGCCTTCCAGCGCGTTCCAGCTCAACCCCACCAGCAGAGCGATGATCAGGAGGACGGGCAGCACATATTTCAACAACCGACGATTGAGGATGGAGAACACCAGGGGGCCCAGGATGCCGCCCAGCATGGCGGATCGGTTGAACGTGGCGACAATGCCCATCTCCAGAATCAGCAGGCCCAGCAGATACAGCGCTTTATGGCGATACGCTTTAGCTTCGATGCTTAGCATGATGGCCAGGGGAACGCCCACGGCCAGGGCCAGGCCGATGTAGGCGGGGTTGGCCAGAAAACTGCTGACTTTGCGGATGTCGCCGCTGTAGACGCGAGCGCCGATGCCAAACCGAAAGGGCGCGAAGCCGGTAGCCTGCTCCACGATGGCGGCGATGGCGATGATGATGGTGATCCCCAGGATGGCCATGGCCAACTTCCGGAAATCCTCCGGCTTCGTCAGGAGTTGACGGGCGATGAAATAGGCCAACAAGGGGATGAGAAACGCATCGAAGACCGACTGGAGGCCCCACAGCCATCCCAGATAAGCGCGTATGGCTGACCACAGCAGGGGGATGAGGAAGAAGGGGATGGCGAGTTCGAAGAAGGTGATGGTCAGGAATTTGCGACGTCCCAGCGCCACCTGGGCGAACAGATAAACGGCCAGGACGCTCCCCACCATCCGCGCGTAGCTGAGGTCGGGAATGCCCGCGGGCATGTGCAGATCGAACCGCCAGAAGGGCGCGAAGGGGATAAAGAAGAGCCAGACCAGGAACGCGAGGAGGGGATCGAAGTAGATCAGGGCCAGGGTAAGGCCGATGGCGCTGATAGCGATGAGATAATCCGCGAAATCGGGCTGGTAAAGCACGGCCCAGGCCAATCCGATGGACGCGAGCACGCCTGTCAGGGCCGCAACCGCGTTCAACAGCGTTGCCGTTTTCATCCTCTTGCCAGAGGAAACCAGGGTGTCCATGCTTCTATCATAGCCCAAAATCTTCGGTTTTGACAAGCCGTTTCCGTAATCTAGCGTTCGATAAACGCGACGCCGAAGGCCCGAAATCCGCCGTGCGCGCCCAACACCGGCCCCGCCTCGGCCATCAGAATCGCATCGCGAGGAAAATCCATCGCGGGCGCAATGGCGTCGGCCAGAGCCTGGGCCAGCTCAGGCGCGCGGGTGTGGGCCACCGCCAGACTTTCGGCCCGCCGCCCTTGAAAGTGCCGCGCGATGTGACGGACGCCTTTCTTGGGGCTGCGCACCGCGCCGGCGAAGGTCAACGCGCCCTCCTTCATCGTCAGGAGAATGCGGACCGAGAGCAAGGAAGACATGCGCCTGGCCGCATGGATGACGGGTGCGATGCGCCCGCTACGCTGGATAGCATCCAGGGAATCCAGATAGAGCATCAATCTCGTCCGGGCGCGAGCCTCCTCCAGGTGGGCGAAGACAGCGTCCATCTGGGCGCCGCGGGCGATGAGCTGCGCCGCCCGCAGCACGAGCACCCCTTGCGCCAGGGAGATCCCCCAGGAGTCGAAGACGCGCACCCTGTTGCCAAACCCTTCGGCGGCCAAAAGCGCGTTTTGGTAGGTGCTGCTGTGTTTGCTGGTGACCGTGATCATCAGCGCTTCATCGGACTGGACCAGAGCCCGCTCGTAAGCCTCTGCGAAGATGGCGGGGGAGGGCGCGGCGGTGCGAGGAGTCTCTCCCGCGGCGAACCGCGCCCAAAACGCTTCGCGGCGGTCGTATGCATCCGGGAACGTCTCTTCGCCGAAATGGATGTGGAGGGGAACGACCGTGACGCCATGGCGTTCCAGGAGGTCGGGCGGGAGATCGTTGCTGCTGTCGGTGAGGAGGGCAATGTTGGGCATCGTTTCCCAGTGTAGATCAAAACCATCCCTTCGCACAACCGCCTCGATGGAAACCCTCGCGGTGTGCCATGGTCCTTCACAAGCTATGTTTGTGGCCCGGAGCGAGATTCACTGCGGCCCTCTCGCCTTTTCGATGATGTCTTGGAGCTGCCAGAAGAGGTCACGATCCTGGGCGATCTGGCCGCGCATGGTCTCCAGCGTCTCAGCCAGGTCTCGCCCGGGTGCGGCAACGCCCTCGATGAACTGCTGGATCTCCTGGAACGCGCTCTGAATTGGGGATGCGAGCCCGCGCATCAGCCTCAGGCCCGTCTGCACCCTATCGATGGCCTCCAGCAGGGCGTTCACCCTGTCCAGCAGGTCCGCGGCGTCCTTATCCACGCCCGCCAGGATGAAATCGGCCCGGGCCATTTCCTCGCCCAGGGCCTCCAGCGTCCCCTGGGAGGGATTGGCCTGGAAGGCCTGGATGGCGGCGCGGGTTCGGTCGAGTTCGTCCAGGCGCTTGCAAAAAGCATCGTAACCGCAAGAGCAATAAAGAGATAGCGTTTTTCGTACACGGACTATGTCCTTGCGAGAAATTGATGTCAGAAACAAAAACGCCTCATGATCATGTCTTGTACGTTATTTCCCCCCAACAAGTTCCATTGCCTGGATGTGCCAGGCTAGGGGGAGGCCATCCTGGTTTGAAAATAGACGACAGACGATAGAGGATAGAGGACCGCTGTGGCGCTTCGCCGTCCTCCATCCTCTATCGTCCATCGTCATCTTATCGAAACAAAAAAGACGCCCCTCAGGTCGGGCGTCTTTTGCTACCAGAGACGATTCTTCGGGTGCGCTATCGCAACGCCACCACCGCCCGTCCCAGCTCCACGAACACGGGCGTAGCCAGGATGCCCATGAGGAGCGCGCCCATCACGGCGATGGCGATGGCCGCGCGGGCGCCCGCGGGCAAGGAAGGCCGCACATAGCTCGCCTCGTCCGCGCTGGACATGAACATGACGACTACCACCCGCAAGTAGTAGTAGGCGCTGACGGCGCTGTTCAGCATGCCCGCCACGGCCACCCAGGCCCAGCCCGCGCTCACGGCAGCGTTGAACACATACAACTTGCCAAAGAACCCCACCAGGGGCGGGATGCCCGTCAGGGAGAGCATGAAGATGGCCATGGCCACCGCCAGGGCGGGACGACGGTCGAACAAGCCGCGGGCCGCGGCAATGTCTGCGTCCTGGCGGGCGTCGGGCGTGGTTTTCTCCAGCATGGCTGCCACCGCAAACGCGCCGATGTTCATAAACGCGTAGGCGAACAGATAGTAGAGCACCGCGTTCAGAGCATCCACGCCCGCCACCAGGCCCGTCATCATGTAGCCCGCGTGGGCGATGGAGCTATACGCCAACATGCGCTTGAGGCTGGTCTGACGAAGGGCCGCGAAGTTGCCCCAGGTCATGGTCAGCACGGCCACGACCGCGACGAGGGTTCCCCAGACCTCGACGGGCGCTCCCGGCAGCGCGGCCAACACCCGGAACAGGGCGATGAAAGCCGCGGCCTTCGTGGCCACCGACATGAACGAGGTCACGGGCGTGGGCGCGCCCTGGTACGCATCGGGCGCCCACATGTGGAAGGGCACGCCAGCCAACTTGAAGAAAAAGCCCACCAGCAACAAGGCCAGCCCGGTCATGATCAGGAAGCCGCCAGTTTCATTGGCGGCGATGGCCGCCAGTTGCGTGCTGCCGGTGTCGGCATAGAGCAATGCCAAACCATAAAGAAAGAATCCCGACGAAAAGGCGCCCAGCAAGAAATATTTGAGCGCGCCTTCAGCGCTAGCAAGCTGGCGACGGTTGAATCCAGTGAGAATGTAGAGGGAGACCGACAGGATCTCCAGACTCACGAACAGGGTGATCAGCTCCACTGACTTCCCCATGAACATCATGCCCGCCAGGGCCAGCAACACCAGCGCGTAGAAGGAGCTGGTCTCCTTGCTGAACTGAGGCACGTAGGCCCAGGCTAACAGCACGCTCAGGCCCGCGGCCAGCAACACGACCAGGTTCAGATACCGGGACAAGTCATCCACCAACACAACGCCCGCGACGGGCGCGTCGCCGCCGCCAACGCCCGCGACGGTCGCG
>DUEQ01000217.1 GCA_011192085.1 Caldilineae bacterium | reverse complement strand
CCACGCCCGTGGCGAGATCGCCCCTCCGCCTGGCCGCCCCCGCCGCCGCAACGCGGGGCTCCGCCCCAGCCCCTATCCTCCTTGCCAACTACTTTGCCTGGTACGATGACAACGGTTGGGACGCCTGCAACATCAGCGCCGGAGACAAGCCTCTCCGGCTTTATCATTCTGATGATCCTTCGGCCATCGCTTATCATGTGGACCTGGCTTTGCGCGCGGGCATCGATGGGTTCACCCTGCAATGGGTGGGGCCAGGCGACCGCACCGACCGCAACTTCGCTACGCTGCTCAACCAATCGGCGGGAAAGCCTTTCCACAGCACGGTGGTCTTCCTGCGCCACATCTGGCCCGGAGCCACCCAGGCCAACACCCTGGACGCGCTTCGGTATCTCATCGCCACCTACAGCAGCCACCCCAACTTCCTGCGACGACGCGACCGCCCCGTCATCTTCATCACCGACGTCTATCGCGTGCCTCGCGCGGGGGGGCAATCAGCCCAGGACGCCTGGGCGCAGATCCTGGCTCAAGCGGATCCCCATCGCCAGGTCCTCTGGATCGCGGAGGGGCTGGATCCTACCTTCCTGTCCCTATTCGACGGCCTGTGGGTCTACAAGATCTTTCACGCGGCCTATCCCAACGACTATCTGAAAGCGCCCGCGTGGGCGGCCCGAGCCCGAGCTCAGGGCGCGGACAAACTCTGGATCGCCACCATCAGCCCTGGTTGGGATGACACCCGGGCGGGATGCCGCCCCGACATCCGCGTCCCCTCCCAGCCCTTTGTTAAACCCCGGGCCGATGGCGCGCTCTATCGCGCCACCTTCGATGCGGCCATGCGCAGCGATCCCGATCTGCTGTGGGTGAACAGCTTCAACGAATGGGTGGAGGGCTCCTACATCGAACCCAGCCAGTTCTACGGCGACCTCTACATGAACCTGACGCGGAAGATGGCCGCGGCTTTCCACAATCGCTAGAGGCGTATATGATGACCGCCATCGACATGCAACATCTCACCGACCTAGCCCGCGAAGCGGGCCGCATCGCGCTCAGCTGGTTTCGACGCACCACCGTGACCATGAAAGGCGACGCCACGCCCGTCACCGAGGCAGACAAAGCTGTCGAAGCATGTTTGACCGAGGAGCTGCGCCGGGCGTATCCCGATTTCGGCATCCTGGGCGAGGAGGGCGCGGATATGGATAAAAGCGCCCGTTTTCGCTGGGTTCTGGACCCCATCGACGGCACCAACGCCTTCGCCGCGGGCCTGCCTGTCTGGGGAATCAGCATCGGCCTGATGAAGGGGAGCAGCCCCTTGGCCGGGGTGGCGTATCTCCCCGCCGTCAACGATCTCTTCCTCGCCGATCTGGAAGGCCCGGCCACCCTCAATGGCCGCCCCATCCACGTCATCGAGGGCCAGCCCATCACGCCCCAGAGCATCATCATGAGCGCGGCCGACGCACACCTCCGCTGGGACATCCGCTTTCCAGGCAAGGTGCGGGCCTTCGGCTCCTGCGTGGCCCATTTCTGCTATGTGGCCGCGGGCAGCGCGCTGGTCGGGCTCAACACCCACACCGCCATCTGGGATATCGCCGCAGCCCTGCCCATCCTGGAGCGGGCGGGCGGACGGGCGGAGCTGTTCGGGGGCGGGCCGTTGCCCCTGGCCGCCGCGGCCCGCGGAGAGAAGATCCCCGAGCCCATCATCTTCGGCTCCCCCGCCTACTTCGACGCCATCCGCGGTTATTTGATTCGAAAATAACGTTGGCATCGCTAACGAAAAGGTTTCGGCGCAGGCTCGCCCGCCGTTCGCCTATCGCCTATCCTCCATTGTCCCCTTAGCCTCCGCCAGCGCCCGCTGGATGAGCTGACGGCGTGAGGGCTCGGTAATGCGATGGAGGACATGGATCAGGGCGGCGCGGCCTGAGTTTTCGCGCAGGCGGGTCAGGGCCCAGGCCGCATGCTCGGCCACCAGAAGCGAACTTTCCCGCACATGCGCCAGCAACGCCTCTCGGGCCAAGGGACTGCCCCAATTTCCCGCGGCCACGCACACATTGCGCATGAAGCCCTCCCATTTGGCCCGCATCACGGGGCTGCCCGCGAACCGACGCCTGAACGCAGCTTCATCCAGAGCCAGCAGCTCCAGCAAGGGCGGCGCGATGCGGTCGGGATGAGGCCGCAGGGCGGGATGGGCGGCGGGGCGGATCCGATGATTCCAGGGACAGACCTCCTGACAGAGATCGCAGCCGAACACCCAATTGCCTATCCTGGAACGCAGTTCCATGGGGATGGCCCCCCATTGTTCAATGGTGAGATAGGAGATGCACAGCCGGGCGTCGAGCTGGCGGGGAGCAACCAGGGCGCGGGTTGGACACGCGTCCAGGCAGCGGGTGCAGGCCCCGCACGTTCCCATCCGGCCATCAGCAAACCGCCAGACGCTGTCTCTCAAATCCCCGGCCTTCTCGACCACGGTCGGGGGCGGATCGGGCGCGAGGGCTTCGGGAACCAGCAACCCGCCCAGGAAGAGCCAGGAACCCAGACGGGGATGGATCAGGCAGGCGTTCTTGCCGATGAAGCCCATCCCCGCGCGGGCGGCCCAGGATCGTTCCAGCATGGGCGCGCTATCCACGAAAACCCGGCCGCGGCTGCTGCGCCCGGACTGCGCGGCCAGCCACCGGTCCAGCTCGATGAGGGCCTTGCGCATGACTTTATGATAGTCTCGCCCCAGGGCGTAGATGGCGATGCGCCCGCGGGCGGGATCCGTCACCAGGGCGGGATCCAGATGCTGAGCGTAATTCAACGCCACGAGGATGAGGGATCGGGCGTTGGGCAGCAGGGCCCGGGGATCGCGCTTGAGCTGCAGATGGCGGGCCAGATAGCCCATCTCTCCCGCCCATCCCCGCTGAATCCACGCCTGGTACCGCTCCCAATCGGGACTGGGGCCCACGGGTGCGATGGCGACCAGATCGAAACCCAGGGCCAGCGATCGCGCTTTCACCGCGCGGGAGATATCCATGCCCTTTCTCCCTATTTGACCATGATCACCGCCCCAAACCGGCCCGAGCGGCCCCTATCACCCCGATGGGAGAAGAAGATATCGGTGTGGCAGGCGGTGCAGAGGCCTGCCACGTCCACCGCGCCCACGCCCGCATCCCGCAACTGGCGAGCGTTGGCCTCCCACAGGTCGAGATAGGCGCGCCCCGCCCGGTCGCTGGGGCGCAGCAGGTCGTCGGGGTCGCGCTGGCTGTCGCGGATGGCCGCGACAACCTCGGGCCCCACCTCATAGCAGCATGGGCCGATGGCCGGGCCTACCGCGGCCACCATCCGGGCGGGATCGCTGCCGAACGCGGCGGTCATGGCCCGCACCGCGGCCTCGGCTGTACGGGCGACCACGCCCTGCCAGCCCGCATGGGCGATGCCCGCGGCCCGATGTTCGGGATCGTAGAGGAGGATGGGCGTACAGTCAGCGTAGCGTTGCAGCAGGGGAATGCCGGGCGTAGCCGTGATCAGGCCGTCGGCCTTGCCCAAGCTTTTGCCGCGATGGTCGGCATCGGCCATCAGGATGGCGTTGCCATGCACTTGCCAAGTCGTGGTCAGCGCCTCCCGGGCCACGCCCACCACCGACGCCACCCGGCGATAGTTCGCCTCCACCCGTTCCGGATCGTCCCCAATGGTCCACCCCAGATTAAGGCTATCCCACGGTTTGGGACTTACGCCCCCGCGGCGAGTGAAGACCGCTTGGAAGAGTTCAGGGAACGCGTCCAGACTTTCAAAGGTGTAGTAAGGAACGGGGCCGTCGTGAAAGATCATAAGTGAAACGTT